>NZ_AYWR01000020.1:0-96873 GCF_000502935.1 Mesorhizobium sp. LNHC221B00
TCGGCGCGGTTATCGGCACGCTGGGCGGCGCCGAGGCGCGCGGCCGGCTGGCGGCGGCTTTCGGCAAGGATCCGCCCGCCGCCTTCATCGAGGACGCAGTGGCGATCATCGGCGGCCTGCTGATCGTGGCGGCGGTGGCATGACGGCCAAGACTTTCGACGCCATCATCATCGGCGCCGGCCAGGCGGGGTCGCCGTTGGCCGGCCGGCTGACGGCCGCCGGCATGAGCGTGGCGCTGATCGAGCGCAAGCTGGTCGGCGGCACCTGCGTCAACACCGGCTGCATGCCGACCAAGACCATGGTCGCCAGCGCCTATGCCGTGCATCTGGCGCGGCGTGCCGCCGATTATGGGGTGACGCTCTCGGGACCCGTCGGTGTCGACTACAAGGTGATCAAGGCGCGCAAGGACAAGGTTACGATCAACGCCCGCACCAATCTGGAGACATGGATCGCGGGCATGAAGGGCTGTACCCTCTATCGCGGCCACGCACGCTTCGAGACCGCCAACACGGTGCGCGTCGGCGACGAGCTGCTGACCGCCGAAAAGATCTTCCTCAACACCGGCGGCCGCGCTTCGGTGCCCGATCTGCCCGGCGTCCACGACATCGATTATCTGACCAATTCCACGATGATGGATCTCGACGTGCTGCCGCGCCATCTGATCGTTGTCGGCGGCAGCTACATCTCGCTCGAATTCGCGCAGATGTTCCGCCGCTTCGGCTCGGAAGTCACCGTCATCGAAAAGAGCCCGCGCCTGACCGGCCGCGAGGACGAGGACGTCTCCGCCGCCATCCTGTCCATTCTCGAAAACGAAGACGTCGCGGTTCATCTCGGCGCCGACGACATCGGCTTTGCCAGGCAGGGCGACGACATTGCCGTAACCTTCTCCGCCGGCAAGCCGCCGGCTGTCGGCTCGCACGTGCTGCTGGCGCTCGGCCGCAACCCCAACACCGATGACCTCGGCCTCGACAAGGCCGGCGTGGAAGTCGACAAACGCGGCTTCGTCGCCGTCGACGACCAGTTGCGCACCAGCGTGCCGGGCATCTGGGCGATGGGCGACTGCAACGGCAAGGGCGCCTTCACCCACACCTCCTACAACGACTATGAGATCGTCGCCGCCAATTTGCTCGACAACGATCCGCGCAAGGTCAGCGACCGCGTCGAGGCCTACGCGCTCTACATCGACCCGCCGCTCGGCCGCTGCGGCATGACGGAGGCCGCGGTCAGGAAATCCGGCCGCCGGGCGCTGGTCGGCCAACGGCCGATGACGCGCGTCGGACGCGCCGTCGAAAAGGGCGAGACGCAAGGCTTCATGAAGATCCTTGTCGATGCCGACACCAGGGAAATCCTCGGGTGTTCGGTGCTCGGTCCTGGCGGCGACGAGGCGGTGCATTGCGTGCTCGACCTGATGTACGCCAAGGCGCCCGTCGACACGCTGGCGCGCGCCATGCACATCCATCCGACCGTCTCGGAACTGCTGCCCACCATCGCGCAGGAGCTGAAGCCGCTGGTCTGAACCTTTTCGGCTTCCGGTCCGATGCCTCGGCAGCCCGCTGCGGATCTGCTCCATCCTTTCTGCATTGCTGCATTGCAGCGATGTATGTTGCGCCCGGCATGGATCCTCGCGCAGTCTAAAATTGAACCGATTCAGTCTGGACGCCCCATGCCTTTGCCGATCCTTGCGCTTGCCATTGCGTCCTTCTGCATCGGCANCCACCGAATTCGTCATCATGGGGCTGCTGCCGGAGGTCGCCGCCGACCTCGGCGTGACGATCCCCGCCGCCGGCCTGCTGGTCACCGGCTATGCTCTGGGCGTCGTCTTCGGCGCGCCGATCGTCGCCATGGCCACGGCGCATCTGCCGCGCAAGCCGGTGCTGGTCGGGTTGGCCGCTCTGTTTGTTGTCGGCAATCTGTTCTGCGCCATCGCCCCCAACTACTGGCTGTTGATGGCTGCGCGCGTCTTTACCGCCTTCGGCCACGGCGCCTTCTTCGGCATCGGCTCGGTCGTCGCGGCAAGCCTGGTGCCACGCAACAAGCGCGCCAGCACCATCGCGCTGATGTTCGCCGGGCTGACGCTGTCCAACATTCTGGGCGTTCCGGCCGGCACGGCGCTTGGCGAAGCTTTCGGCTGGCGCTCCACCTTCCTCGCCGTGGTCGGCATCGGCCTGATCTCGGTCGCGGCCATCGCCTGGCTGGTGCCGTCCGATGTCGCCGAGCCGAGCGGCGGCGGCCTGCGCGGCGAACTGCGCGTGCTGGGCAAGTTGCAAGTCTGGCTGGCGATGCTGATCGCCTCGCTGGCCTCGGCCAGCCTGTTCGCCGTCTTCACCTACATCAAGCCCTATCTCACCGACGTGTCCGGCCTGTCGACCTCGGCGGTCACCTGGGTGCTCTTGCTGTTCGGCGCCGGCATGACCATCGGCAACGTCATCGGCGGCCGGCTGGCCGACTGGAAGCTGATGCCGACAGTCATCGGCACGCTGCTTATGATGGCGGTCCTGTTCGTCGGCTTCATGCAGTTCGGCGCGATCCCAAGCGTCGCCATCGGCGTGGTCTTCCTGTGGGGGCTGCTGGTCTTCGTCGTCGTGCCGCCGCTGCAAATCCGCGTCGTCGAGGCGGCTTCCGAAGGACCGAACCTTGCCGCCACGCTCAACCAGGGCGCCTTCAATGTCGGCAACGCCAGCGGGGCATGGATCGGCGGCGTGGCCCTTTCGGCTGGCGTTTCCTATGCCCATCTGCCCCTGGTCGGCGCGGTGCTCGCTTTGCTGGCGGTCACCGTGGCGGTGCTGTCACAGGCCCTGGACCGGCGGATCCCCGTCGCACAACCCGCCGAGTAGTGCGCCCATAGCGCGACAAATTGGATCAATCGACAATGGCCTCGCCGCGGGGCATGTCTCTCCGCCTGCCGAAGGAGGAAGTCATGCAGAAATCGATCGAACGCATCGCCGGCGACAGCGATGGCGTTTCCTACGAATTCCCGGTGTTCCGCTTCACCGGCGCCGACAAGGCGGCGCCCTCGGCCTATTTGCAGGCGGCACTCCATGCCGGCGAGTTGCCGGGCATCGTCGCCATCGATGCCTTGATGCCGATGCTCGCCAAGGCCGAAGCCGAAGGCCGCATCAAGGGCAACATCACAATCGTGCCGTGGGCCAACCCGATCGGCCGCGCCCAGTATCATTTCGGCGAGCATCAGGGCCGCTTCCATCTGGGCACCCGCACCAACTTCAACAGAGGCTTTCCGTTGCTTGCGGCACCTGATGCCAAGCTTTTGCCCGACACCACGTTCGGTGGCGCCGACCAACGGTTGAAGTCACGCCTGGTGCAGCTGTCGCTCGGCAACGACATCGTGCTTGACCTGCATTGCGACGACGAAGGCCTGGCCTATCTCTACATCCACACCAGCCTGTGGCCAGCCATGGCCGATTGCGCCGCCGCCATGGGCATCGAGGCGGTGGTGCTGTGGAGTGAAGATACCGACGGCACTTTCGAGGGCGCCTCGATCATGCCCTACCAGAACGTTCCCGCCGAGGTGGCGAAGCTCGACCGCCGCGTCGCCACAACGGTCGAATATCGCGGCATCCTCGATGTCGATGGTGCGTTCGCCGCCGCCGATGCCGAAGGCCTTTACCGGCTGCTGGTGGCACGCGGCGTGATCGCAGACGGCGCCCTGCCGGCGCCCGGTCCGTTCAAGGGTGTCGTCGCGCCGTTGGAAAACATCGACATGATGCCGGCGCCCCGGGCTGGCGCTGTCCTCTATGACGTAAAGCCCGGCGACCGCGTCGCGCGGGGCGCGCGGCTGGCCACCATCGTCCATGCGCCGGGCGAAGCCGATGGCCGCACGGAAGTGTTCGCGCCGCAGGATGGCCTCATCCTGACCCGCCGCTCGCGCCGCATCGTCCGCGCCGGCGAGGATTTGCTGAAACTGGTCGGTGACAGGAAGAGCGCCGACGCGAGGTCAGGCACGCTGGAGGATTAGCCAGAAATGGCCTGCCGAGCCTTGGCCTCCAGCCACTCAGCCATCTGCCGGTAAGGCACGGGGCCATGGCTGATGCGGGCGACGCCGAGTTCAGCCAGCCGCTGCCGTGGCGGCACATGCGCCAGCGCGATAATGTTGACTGGCAGCGTCGTGGCCTTACACAGCGCCTCGATCAGCCCTTCGTCACCAAGGCCCGGCGCAAAGAAGCCGCTTGCCCCGGCTTGTTCATAGGCATGCGCGCGCTCGATCGCCTGGTCGAGCAGGGCCCTGTCATGCGCATCGGGCTTCGCCTTGAGGAAGACGTCGGTGCGGGCGTTGAGGAAGGCCGGGATGCCGGAGGCCTTGACGGCCGCTGCAGCCGCCTCGACCCGCTTCACCTGCACGGCAATGTCGTGCAGCCCGCTGCCGCCGACAATCTGGTCCTCGAAATTGAAGCCGATGGCGCCGGCCTGCAAGGCATGCGTCACCGTTTGGGCGACGACCTCCGGCTCGACGCCATAGCCGCCCTCGAGGTCCATGGTCACCGGCAGATCGACCGCCGCCACGATGCGCTTGATGTTGTCGAGCGCCAGTTCCAGCGGGATCTTCTCGCCATCGGCGTAGCCAAAGGCGGCCGCGACCGGCCAGCTTCCGGTGGCGATGGCCTTGGCGCCGGCTTTCTCGACGATTTTGGCCGAACCCGGATCCCAGGCATTGTAGAGAACGACCGGATTGCCCTTGACGTGAAGGGAGTGGAACGTTCGCGCGCGCTCGATCTGCTGGGTCATTGATGTTTATCCCGTCTTCTCGATGTTGGACACGCAGTTTAAGCAGGGCTACCGGCTGTGGCGATGTGCCATGGGCCTGAGAAGCGGCGGCCACCGAACAGACTTTTCAAATCAGTTGCGTATCCGGTTTTTCGCCGCTATGGATTTCGCCATGAACATGCGTTCGACCAAGACCATTTGGTGGTGGGCCTGCTGACAGCGGCCTGTTCGAACGCGCGTGCGTGAAAGAGAGGGTGGCCGCAACGGAATGTCCGGGCGGCCATTTGTTTTTCCAAAGCCAGTCCTGGGTCCGTTGCCCCAACAAGCTGATGGAGACGGCAATGACGATGAAGGTTCTGGAAAACGGCGCTGAAAGCTTCGTGACTGCGGGTGGCATCACCATCACCCGCGAGCGTCACGACAGGCCCTATGCGGGAGCCATCGACAGCTATGTCGATGGCTTGAATTCGCGCCGGGGCGCGGTGTTCTCCTCGAATTACGAATATCCCGGCCGCTACACGCGCTGGGACACCGCCATCATCGATCCGCCGCTGGTGATCTCGGCGCGCGGCCGCGCCATGCGCATCGAGGCGCTGAACGGCCGCGGCGAGGCGCTGTTGCCGGTCATCGGTAAGACGCTCGGCGACCTTTCCGAGGTGACGATCGCCGAAACTTCGAAGAAACTCATCCGCCTCGACGTCGCCAAGCCCGGCCGCGTCTTCACCGAGGAAGAGCGCAGCCGCGTTCCCTCGGTGTTCACCGTGCTGCGCGCCATCACCGCTTTGTTCAAGACCGCCGAAGACGCCAATCTCGGCCTCTACGGCGCCTTCGGCTACGACCTCGCCTTCCAGTTCGATCCGGTCGACTACAAGCTCGAGCGCAAACCCAGCCAGCGCGACCTCGTGCTGTTCCTGCCCGACGAGATCCTGGTCGTCGACCATTATTCGGCCAAGGCCTGGACCGACCGCTACGACTATTCGGGCGAGGGTTTTTCCACCGAGGGCCTGCCGCGCGACGAAATCGCCGAGCCGTTCAAGACCGCCGACCGCATCCCGCCGCGCGGTGATCATGAGCCCGGCGAATACGCCAATCTGGTGCGCCGCGCGATGGACTCGTTCAAGCGCGGCGACCTGTTCGAAGTCGTGCCCGGCCAGATGTTCTACGAGCGCTGCGAGACGCAGCCCTCGGAGATTTCACGCAAGCTGAAGTCGATCAACCCCTCGCCCTACTCCTTCTTCATCAATCTCGGCGAAGGCGAATATCTGATCGGCGCCTCGCCCGAAATGTTCGTGCGCGTCAACGGCCGCCGCGTCGAAACCTGCCCGATCTCGGGCACCATCAAGCGCGGTGACGACGCCATTTCGGACAGCGAGCAGATCCTGAAACTGCTCAACTCGAAGAAGGACGAATCCGAGCTCACAATGTGCTCGGACGTCGACCGCAATGACAAGTCGCGGGTCTGCGAGCCGGGCTCGGTGCGCGTCATCGGCCGCCGCCAGATCGAGATGTATTCGCGCCTGATCCACACCGTCGATCACATCGAGGGCCGCCTGCGCGAAGGCATGGACGCCTTCGACGCGTTTCTCTCGCACGCCTGGGCGGTCACCGTCACCGGCGCGCCGAAACTGTGGGCCATGCGCTTCATCGAGCAGAACGAGAAGAGCCCGCGCGCCTGGTATGGCGGTGCGATCGGCATGGTCAATTTCAACGGCGACATGAACACCGGCCTGACGCTGCGAACCATCCGCATCAAGGACGGTATCGCCGAGGTGCGCGCCGGCGCCACGCTGCTTTTCGACAGCATTCCCGAGGAAGAAGAAGCCGAAACCGAACTGAAGGCATCCGCCATGCTCTCCGCCATCCGCGACGCCAAGGCAGGCAATTCCGCCAGCACCGAGCGCACCACCGCGCGCGTCGGCGACGGCGTCAACATCCTGCTCGTCGACCACGAGGACTCCTTCGTCCATACGCTCGCCAACTATTTCCGGCAGACCGGCGCCAATGTCTCGACCGTGCGCACACCGGTGCCGGAGGAAGTCTTCGACCGGCTGAAGCCCGACCTTGTCGTGCTGTCGCCCGGCCCCGGCACGCCGAAGGATTTCGACTGCGCCGCCACCATCGCACGAGCTCGTGCCCGCGAGCTGCCGATCTTCGGCGTCTGCCTTGGCTTGCAGGCGCTGGCGGAGGCCTATGGCGGGGAACTCAGGCAGTTGCATATTCCTATGCACGGCAAGCCGTCGCGCATCCGCGTCTCCAAGCCGGGCATCATCTTTTCCGGCCTGCCCAAGGAAGTCACCGTCGGTCGCTACCACTCGATCTTCGCCGATCCGGTGCGGCTGCCCGATGACTTCATCGTCACGGCCGAGACCGAGGATGGCATCATCATGGCCTTCGAGCACCGCAAGGAGCCCATCGCCGCTGTCCAGTTCCACCCGGAATCGATCATGACGCTCGGCCACAATGCCGGCATGCGCATCATCGAGAACATCGTCGCCCATTTGCCGCGCAAGGCCAAGGAAAAGGCAGCCTGAACTTAATGGCCGAAGCCGAGAACACGGTGGCGATCGCGGCCAAGGCCGCGGCGAAGCGCAAGATCGCCAATCTTGCCTTCTGGTCGATCATCATTGCCGTGATCGTGCTCGGCCTGAAAATCGCGGCTTGGTACGTTACCGGTTCGGTGGCGCTTTATTCGGATGCGCTGGAATCGATCGTCAACGTCATTGCCTCGGCCGCCGCCTTCTGGGCGATCCAGATCAGCTACAGGCCTGCCGACCAGGATCACCCGTTCGGCCATCATAAGGCGGAATACTTTTCCGCGGTGCTCGAAGGCGTGCTGATCGTGCTCGCCGCCCTTCTGATCCTGAACGAAGTCTGGCGCTCCTGGCAGGCGCCGGCGCCACTTGAGCAGCCCTGGAAAGGTCTTGCCGTCAACGGCGTCGCCACCGTCATCAACGCCTTCTGGGCCTGGACGCTGATCCGCGCCGGCCGGGCCGAGAAGTCGCCGGCGCTGGTAGCCGACGGCAACCACATCATGACCGACGTGGTCACCTCGGTTGGCGTCTTCGGCGGCCTTGTCGGGGCCATCCTGACCGGCTGGCAGATCCTCGATCCGGCTCTCGCCGTCCTCGTCGCGCTCAACATCCTGTGGCAGGGCTGGCACGTCATCGGCTCGTCGATGAACGGACTGATGGACCGCGCCGTCGACACGAAGGAAAACATGCGCATCCGCGACGTCATCTCGGCCAACTGCAAGGGCGCGCTGGAGGTGCATGACCTCAAGACCCGCATCGCCGGCCGCGCCACCTTCATCGAATTTCACCTGGTCGTCGACGCCGACATGTCGGTCGGCGCCAGCCACGTCATCTGCGACCGCATCGAGGACGCGCTAAAGGCCGAAATCCCCTCGGTGCGCGTCACCATCCACGTCGAGCCCGACGATGAAGCCAAGCTGCCGAAAGGCACGACGGCTGTGCCGTTTGCATAGCCTGCAGTTTGCGAGGCCTGTCGAGATTCAGGTCAGGCCGAGCCGAGAATGGTGGCTTCCGAGAACCGGAGCGGAGCGTACTTAAGTACGTGAGCACCGGAAGCGCAGGAAGCTGCCGTTCGCAGGCCGGCATCACCTGAATATCGGCAGGCCTCACGGGGCGCAGGCTGATTGCGGCATTGGCTGCAGCCGGTAGACCTTGTCATCGGATTGCGTCTTGCCGTCGGCCGCCTTCGAGCAGAGATCGACGATCGCCAGGCTGCTGTTGGGATTGGCCAGCATCATCATGCCGTTGGTACCGCGCTTGAGGAAAATCTCCTTCTGCGCGATGTCGCAGGAGAAATCGCTCATTTTCGAGCTCGCGGCACAACGCCACTGGTCCGCCTCGCCCTGGCAGGAATAGGTCTGCGTGACCTTGCCCGACTTCTGCCGCGTCGTGACCGAGACGGCAATATCGGCGCCGTCGGGCCAATTGGCGACGTCACCGCCGGAAGCGTAGGAGGCCAGTTCCACCGGGCCGCGGAAAACCCGGATCGATTGCGTCAGCTGGCCGGGATGCGAGGCCAGATGCGACGCGTCGTAGTCGCGGCCGTAGCAAAAGGCCTGGTCGGGCTTCAGCCGCTCGCGCAACGGCACCCCGAGCGCCGGATCGATCGGATCGATGCGCGCGAACTCCGCCTTGCAGGTCGCGGCCGGCATTGGGTCGAGGCGGAAATTGTCGTCCTCCTTGCCAAGCGCCTGCCTGTCGTATTCGGCCGCGCCGAGTTCTTCTTCCGAATCCGCATCGAGATAGATATCGGACGACAGATCGGACAGGAGCAACCGGCCCTTGTCGTCGACCTTCAGCGACGCCAGCGTGCGGTCGCAATCCATGCCGCAATGGATCAAGCCTGAAGTGCCGTCCTCGGACGCGTGATTGCACCAGCCGCCTGCCCATTGCGGCGCCTTGGCGCCGCGCACGGTGGTGGTAAGGAACCCATTGTAGGACGTGTCCGAATTCGCCGATGGTTCCTCGTTCGGCCTGCTGACCGGATCATGACCATAGTAGAAGAAGATCCGCGCCACCTTCTGCTTCGGATACGCCTTCATATGCGCCGCGTCATAGACCCGGCCGAAACAGGCGTCCGCCCCGTTCGGGCTGAGTTCGGTGAGTTTGAGCGCATCGTCGGCAGCGGCCGTGCCTGCCAGCAAACCGAGCAGCGCGGCGCCAAATCCGGCGCCGGCGATTGTCTTCCATTGCCCTACCTTGGACGTCATGTGACCCCTCCTCGCATCGACAGGACGTAACGTCAATTTATGCTAGTATTGCGGCTGGAGCCACGCAAATCGCGGAGAAATCCGAGGAGGGATGCCATGCGCCGGCGCGACATGTTCCGCGCGGTTCTTGCCGGAACCGGAACGCTTCTTGGCCTGCGGGCTGTGCAGGTCGCGGCCACCGAGCCCGCNGCCCGCCAGGCTGAAGGTCGCCTATCACCTGAGCGATGTGGACAAGGTCAACTTCGTGCTCGGCAACATCAAGAATCACTATGAGGGCACTGGCGGCAATGTCGACATCGTGCTCGTCGTGCATGGCCCGGCCCTTGCCGGCTTCAAGTCGAAGGGCATATCGGCGGCGGTCTCCGGCCGCTTCGCCGGCCTGGTACAGCAGGGGCTGGAGCCGCATGCCTGCGCCAACACCATGCACGGCATGGACATTTCGCTGGCCGACCTGCTCGCCGGCTTCCATGCCGCCGACAAGGGTGGTGTCGTCAAGCTCGCCGAACTGCAAAGCCAGGGCTATGCCTATCTCAGGCCATAGTGCACAGTCTTGACTGGACGGTCGCAAACGGCTGGTCTCATGAAAATCTCCGGAGGAAACTGTAGTGCCAGGCACGACCGCGCTTACCATCCCCGATCTCGCCGGCAAGGCGGTGCTGGTCACCGGTGCCTCGACCGGCATCGGCGCCGCACTGGCGCTGGCCTATGCCGCGCAGAAGTCCAAGGTGGCACTGCACTACAATTCAAGCCGCGACGCCGCCGAGAAGCTCGGCGAGACCATTGCCGACAATGGCGGCGAGGTGTTCCTCGTCCAGGGTGACTTCTCCGTCGCCGCCGATGTCGAACGCGTCGTCGAGGACAGCGCGCAACATTTCGGCCATCTCGACGGGCTGGTCAACAATGCCGGCGGCATGCTCGGCCGCCTGCCCTATGCGGAGCAGACCGAAGCTCATTACGACGCGGTGATGGACCTCAACGCCCGCTCGGTGCTGACCGCCTCGCGCAAGGCGATGCCGTGGCTGAAGAAGCAGGGTGGCTTCATCGTCAACACCTCGTCGATCGCCGCGCGCAACGGGGCGGGCGGCGGCGCCGGCCTCTACGGCTCCGCCAAGGCCTTCGTCTCCAACGTGACGCGCGGCATGGCCAAGGAACTGATCGGCTTCGGCATCCGCGTCAACGCCGTGGCGCCCGGCACCATTCTCACGCCGTTCCACGAGCGCTATTCGACCGACGAACAGATGAAAGGCATGGTCGCCACCATTCCGCAAGGGCGCGCCGGCACCGCCGAAGACTGCGTCGGCGCCTATCTGTTCCTTTCATCGGACCTGTTGAGCGGTTACATCACCGGCCAGGTGATCGAGGTGAATGGCGGCCAGTTGATGCCGTGACCAGCTATCTGCATACTGGCGGCCCGCATACTATTGTCGGGGACTTTGAAGGGGAGACAACGGAATGTACGGACTGATCGGCAAGATGCGGGCGGCGCGCGGCCAGCGCGATGCAGTCATGGATGTCCTGCGCGCCAGCACCGGCGCCCTGCCCGGCTGCCTGAGCTATATCATCGCCCGCGACCCCGCTGATGCCGACGCGATCTGGGTCACCGAAGTGTGGACCGACGCCGAAAGCCACAAGGCCTCGCTGCAGCTCCCCGAAGTCCAGGCGGCCATCGCCAAGGCCCGGCCCTTCATCGCCGGCTTCGAGTTCCAGGTCGAGACCCATCCGGTTGGCGGCTTCGGGTTGGCTGACGGCAAGACTGACTGACTAGAACAGACAGTGCCGTGCCAACGGGTCAACCTGCAATGCAGATCGTGAACATCCACAATGCGAAGGCCAATCTTTCACGTCTCATTGACCGAGCCGCCAAAGGTGAGCCATTCATCATAGCCAAGGCGGGCAAGCCATTGGTCAAGGTCGTGTCGATCAACCAGCCGGCGTCGGCTCAGGCGCGACGGATCGATTTTATGGCTGGCCAGTTTTCCGTCCCCGACGACTTCGATCGCATGGGCGACGGACAGATCGAGCAACAGTTCGACGCCAACGCGTAGGCTCCTTTTTCGGCGCAACGGCTTCGCATCGCCCGGCTTCGCGTCTAAGACCGAAAAATGGATTCCTCGACCGAGCCACCTCTGGATCATCCTGCCATCGAGCGCATGGCGCGGATAAGCAGGCCTTGGCAATGGCTGGTCCTGCTCACCATCTCGGCCCTTTTTGCCGGCGCGCTCGAACTCGCCGCTTTGCCGGCGGCGCTGCTGATCGGGCCGATGCTGGCGGCCATCGCCGCCGGCACCAATGGCGCCACGGTGCGCGTGCCGCGCCTTCTGTTCGGCTCCGCCCAGGCGATCGTCGGCTGCCTCGTCGCCGCTTCGATCTCGGCCGACATCTTTCCCGTCTTCTACCGAGAATGGCCCCTGTTCTTGGGTGTCGTGGTGGCGACCGTCGCGGCCTCCAGCCTGCTAGGCTGGCTGATCAGCCGCTGGCGTATCCTGCCCGGCACCACCGCCGTCTGGGGCTCCTCGCCGGGCGCCGCCACCGCCATGGTGCTGATGGCTGGCGCCTTCGGCGCCGACCAGCGCCTCGTCGCCTTCATGCAGTATCTGCGCGTCATCTTCGTTTCGGTGACGGCGGCTCTGGTCGCCAAGATGTGGGTAGACACATCGGGCATCGAGATCCCGCCCATCGTCTGGTTTCCGCCGATCGATGCCCAAGCCTTCGCCGCCACCATCGGCATCGCGATCGTCGGCGGCCTGGCGGGCAAATTGTGCCGGCTGCCCTCGCCGTTTTTCCTCGGTACCTTCATCTTCGGCACCGTCATCCATCTCGGCCTTGGCGTGGAGATGCAATTGCCGCCCTGGCTGCTGGCCGTCAGCTACGCCATGGTCGGCTGGTCGATCGGATTGAACTTCACCCGGCCGATCCTGCGCCATGCAACGCGCGCCCTGCCACAGATCATCGCCTCGATCGTGGCGTTAATCGCCTTTTGCGGCGGGCTCGCCTTCCTGATCAGCCATCTCCTCGGCATCGATCCGCTCACCGCCTATCTGGCGACCAGCCCCGGCGGCATGGACAGCGTCGCCATCATCGCGGCCGCCGCGCGGAACGTCGACATCTCCTTCGTCATGGCGCTGCAATCGGCACGTTTCCTCGTCGTGCTGCTGGTCGGCCCGAGCGTCGCGCTGCTGGTGGCCCGGTCGATCAGAGATTAGGCAGGACTGCTTCCCAGACCTCATAATTTGGCTGGCCCGGATCCAAGCCGGCGTTGCCGCTGTGCGATAGGTCACGCCAAGAACCTGTTCGACACTCGCAAGACCATCTGCTCGGCCGGCTATTGCTACCGCGACGAAGGCCGCTCGCTGTTCGCCAGCCTGCGTTATCGTTTCTGAGATCAGCCCCGGCGCGGGGAGCAGCCGCTACTCCTCGCCGCCCCCATTTTCGCCCAGCGCGCCGCGGCGCCAATAGGCGGCGACAAGGTGCCTGTCGCGCGACAGGCCCCACTCCTTGCGCACGATCTTGCGGATTTCGCGGAAGTCGGCGAATTCGCATCCGGCCCAGACATGGAGCCCGTCGGCAAGCGCGGAATGGCTGCGCTCCCGCAAAGCGCCTGGCAGCAGGCCGGCGGTGCCGGCCTCGCACCCGTGCCGGTAGAGCCAGGTGATGTCGATGTTCTCGCCCTGCGGCAAGGCGATTCGGTCATCCGGACCGTCGACCTCGATGAGCGCCTCGGCGCGGGTCGACGGTGGCAGGTGCTCCAGGATCCTGCCAATGGCGGGCAGCGCCGTGTCGTCGCCGGCCAGAAGCAGGGTCTGCGCGCCCGGCGCCTCGCCACCGCCGGGTCCGATCATGCCGATCACATCTCCAGCCCGTGCGTTCTGCGCGAAGGCGGCGGCAGGCGTGTCCTGGCCGGGATGCAGAACGAAATCGACATCGAGCCAGCCGCTTGCGGCGTCTATCGCCCGGATCGTGTAGACCCGCACGGTCAGCGCATCCTCGCCCGAGGGCCAGACAAGCAAGCCGTCAGCGCCAAGGATGGGCCAGACCGGCCGCCGGCCACGCGGCGGCAAGAGCAGCCGCATGTGCAGACCGCCATGGGGAAAACGGCCGAGATCCTTGCTGGCGAAACGCAGGCGCTTCATGTGCGGCGAAATCCGCGTCGACGACATCACGGTGATCTCGCGGAAGAAGACCGGCGTGCCGGCATCGCTGCCGTCGCCTTCCCAACGCAATCCGCTGGTGGTGCCGAGATGCTGGGCAACCTGGCCGGCGACCGTCATCTTCATGTAGGAGAGGCAGGTCTCGTCCATCGCCGCGACACGGACCAGCATGGCGTTGCCGTCGAGCGTGGCGCTCAACGACCCGTAATAGAGGCGAAGCTCCCATCGATCCGCAGCACCGGTTTCGATCTCGAATTCGGCGTGCTCGGTGCGCAGATGCTCGATCGCCGACCTCATCGCCTCATCGCTGATCCGGGTCTGCGCACTCAACTGGTCCATCGTTCAAGTCCTTCAATAGCGGTTCAAACGAAGCCGCCGAAAGATCTTGGCCTCGTCGCCATCGCCGGGCATGCCACAGCGCCGCCGTCGTTTCCATAAGAAACTTGACTTAAGTAATCATATTTCTGGATGAGCCGTCGGAGATCTGATTTATGCCGGCCGGCCTATCGCGGTGCTGCAAGGCGTTCGGGGAGGAAATCGACGAAAACGCGCACCTTCGGCGACAAATGGCGATTGGAGGGCCACAGCATCCGGAACTGGCCACGGCCGTCGACATGATCGTCCAGAACGATGCGCAGCTTGTCCTCGCGCAACGCCTCGCGGACCAGGAAATCGTTTTCTGGAAAGGCGGCAGGCCTATCTTCTCCTTGCGACCGGTGCGCGACCCACGCGGCATGCCGGCGGATGCTTTTTCAGATAGGAAAATCCATGACCTTGAAGACCACAAACGGCTCGGCCGAGAGATGGCTGGTGCTCTTGTCGGTATGCCTTGCCGCGATGACGATGCCCTTGACCTTCACCGGCCCGGCGGTCGCGCTCTCGCGTATAGCGGCCGATCTCGGCGGCAGCCCGATCGCGCTCAACTGGGTGACGAACGCCTTCATGCTGACTTTCGGCGCCAGCCTGATGGCGGCCGGAGCGCTGGCCGACAATCACGGCCGCAAGCGGATTTTCCTCGCTGGCCTCTGCCTCTATGTCGTGGCGTCACTTGGCGCGATGCTGGCGCCCGACATCGCCTGGTTCGACATGTTCAGGGCCGCGCAAGGGATCGGCAGTTCCCTGGCCTTCGCCGGCGGCGCCTCGGCACTTGCCCAGGAATTCGAGGGACCGCTGCGGCTGCGCGCCTTCTCCTTCCTCGGCACCAGCTTCGGCATCGGTCTCGCCTTTGGTCCAATCGCCTCCGGCCTGCTCATCTCCGCATTCGGTTGGCGATCGATCTTTGTTCTGGTCGCGGCGCTCGCGATCGCCTCGGCGGTCCTCGGCCTGCGCACCATCAGGGAATCGCGCGACCCGGATGCGACCGGGCTCGACTGGGCAGGAGCCGGCACCTTCACCATTGCGCTGGCCTCGCTGACCTATGGCGTGTTGCAGGCGCCGCAGAGCGGCTGGGCCGATCCCCTCGTCATCGCGCTTCTGGCAGTGGCGGTTATTTTCTTTGCTATCTTCGTCGTCGTTGAGCGGCGCGTGCGGCGGCCGATGCTCGATCTCACCCTGTTTCGCTTTCCTCGCTTCGTCGGCGTCCAGTTCCTGGCCGCGGCACCTGCCTATGGCTTTGTCGTTCTGCTCGTGCTTCTGCCGATCCGCTTCATCGGCATCGAAGGGATGGGCGAGATCAAGGCCGGGCAATTGATGATCTGCCTCTCGGGACCGTTGCTGATCCTGCCTTTGCTTGCCGGCCAGCTTGCGCGCTGGATCGCGCCGGCCACGATCTGCGGCGTCGGTCTGCTCATCACCGCCGCCGGGCTCGTCTGGCTGAGCCTGACACCACCAGTCGACATCGCGCTGGTGGCGCCGCTGGTGCTGATCGGCGTCGGAATTGCCTTGCCGTGGGGACTGATGGACGGGCTTGCCGTCAGCGTCGTGCCGAGGGAGCGCGCCGGCATGGCGGTCGGCATCTTCAACACCACGCGCGTCGCCTGCGAGGGCGTGGCGGTGGCAATCGTCATGGCGACACTGTCCGGCTTCACCGCGGCACAGCTGGCCGTTCAGGGAGCGTCCACGGATACGGCCGCCGCAGCGCAGCTGCTGGTGACCGGCAATGTCGGTGCAAGTGCGCAACATCTGCCTACGGCCAGCGCCGCCATCCTGGTCGGGGCTTACGAAGCGGCGTTCGACAGGCTGCTGATCGTGCTGGCGGCAATCACCATCGTCACCGCCCTTGTCGTGTTCCTCGGCCTGCGTCGCGTATCGACGGTGGAACATGAGGCCGTACCTGTCCCGGCATGCCAGGAAGGATAGGCTGCGGATCTAGGTGATGACCAGGCTCGCGATGCGATCGCCGTCCAGCGTGAAGGTCATGTCGCCCTCGCCGTTGAAGCCGTCGCCCGTGACGGCGGTGCGGACGCGATAAGTGCCTTGCGCCGCTGCGATGCGGACAATCCGGAGATTGGACTTCACGCCGATATTGTCCGACTGGTTCCAGCGCGCGATCTGTTCGCGTCCGTGAAAGTCCCGCCCCCAGTCGCTCAGCAACGCATCGTCGGCAAAGGTGTCGAGAAAGGCTTCCGTATCAGCTGCATTGGTGGCCTCGACGAAGCGGCGGATGGGGTCGGGCGTGGTCATCAATCGAGCCTGTGCATCAAATCCTCATCCAGCCATCGGCCGAAGAAATAGCCCAGTTGCTTGTGCCACCATGGCCAGTCATGGCTGACATCGCCGCCCCAATAATCGACCCATGCGGGAATCGATTTGTCGCGCAGGATCTGTTCCAGCTGGCGCGTCTCGACCAGCATGCGTTCTTCCCAGGCGCCTTGCCCGCAGCAGAAGATCAGCCTGAGTGACTTGAGCCGGGCCAGCAGTTTCGGATCGACGATGCCGGGCAGATAGTCGAGCGGCGAATTGTAGAAGATGTCGCCTTCCAGCGCCTTGCCGAAGAAGTCGCGGGCCGAATAGACGCCCGACAGGGCGATGACGCCGCTCGCCAGTTCCGGAAAGCGGAAGACGAAATTGGACGAGTGGTAGCCGCCCATCGAACAGCCCGAGAACAGCGGCTTCAGCTTGCGTCCGCCATTGGCTGCCGAGGCGGTCTCAAGGAATTCCGGCAGCGCCTCCTCACGCACATAGCGGAAATAGGCCTCGTGCCGGGCGATGCGGTGCGCGGCATCGTGATGCTTGTCGAAGAAGGATTCCGAATCGATACCGTCGACCGCGAACAACTGAATGCGGCCGGTGTCGATGAACTCGGCGAGCGCGCCCACCCCGCCGGAATCCTCGAATTGATAGAACCGCCCCTGCGAGGTCGGAAACACTACGACCGGCCGGCCGGCATGGCCGTAGCGCTTGTACTCCATGTCGCGGCCAAGATTACGGGCGAAGGCCTTGTGATAGGTGATGTCCATCCCTCACGCCTTTTCCGCGTGGATATAGGCGACCGCTTCGCGCAGCGCCGCCTGATCCTTCGACCGCATCTGATAGGCGTAATTTCCCATGGCGCGGCTGAAAACCTCTTCGATGGCCTGATGGTGGACGATCTTGTCGCCATGCGCGGCTAGCACGTCCTCATGGCTGTGCAAATAGCGGAGGCGGCGCTTGCGGCTGGCATAGGCAGTGAAATACTTGCCCTCATAAGGGCCGCCGGCGGCGTCCTTGACCACCATGTCGGCCCATGCCGCATAGACGTCGATATCGAACGTATAGTTGATCGCGTCGGTCATCCAGGCGCCGGGCGGCCGCATGTTGACCTCCAGCGCGATGATCCGGTCGTCCCTGGTCTCGAACAGCTCGATGTGAAAGAAGCGCTCGCGCACGTCGAACGCCTTCAGGATCTTGCGGCCCGCCTCCTCGACAACGGGCCGGATCCGGGGGAAACAGATGTAGCTCATGTGGCGGTCCTTGTTGACCACCTCCATGACGCTCTGGTCGTAGCGGTGACTGGCGGCCAGCACCACCTCGCCGTCGCGGTTGACCAGCCCGTCATAGGTCACCACCAGCCCCTCGATGAACTGCTCCATGACGAAGGTCACGCCCTCGGGCTTGTCCCTGAAGAATTGGTCGAGCTCTCCCGTGTTGGAGATCTTGAAGGTGTTCGAGGCGCCGGATCCCGAATCCGGCTTCACCACCACGGGATAGCCGACCCGGCGGATGAAGGTCATGGCGCCGGCGCGGTCGGAGCATTTGCGCTGCGCGATCGTCTCGACGCCGCTCTTGCGGAAAAAGGCCCGCATACGGCTCTTGCGTTTCAGGTTCTTCACGAAATCGAGCTTGGTGCCGTAGATGTTGAAGTCGGTGCGGATGTTGGCTTCGAGTTCCAGCCAATGCTCGTTGAGCGACTCGAAACGGTCGATGCGGCCCCATTTGTGGATGAAATGCCCCATCGCCCGGAACACCGGATCGTAGTCCTCCATGTCGGCGACCCGGTAATATTCGGAGAGCGACGCCTTCAGCTTGCCGTCCAACGCTTCATAGGGTGCGTCGCCGATGCCGAGCACCGTCGCGCCGGCCTTTTTCAGCCGGTCGCAGAAATCGGCGCCGTTGGCTGGAAAATGCGGCGAGAAGAACACGAAATTCATGGCCAGTCCCCTCCCGGCGAAAGGGCACCGCAGCCCCGCCGGCGCTCAAGTCTGGCGTATTTGCAGCGCGCGGGGAAGAGCATCCGCATTAGTATGGCATTCAACCGGGTCCCACCCCGCTTGCCTCTCACAAGCCGCTCCTGTAAGAGAACCGCCATGAACACGCGCGCCACCACCGCTTCCCGTCAGACCGGCTTTGCCGGCGAGACCGTGCGCGCGCTTGCCTCGACCCTGCTTCTTCTCGGCCTTATCGGCGATCGCCGGGTTCGCTGAAGGAGCGCCCGGCGGTCGAACCGCCGCGCAAGCGCATGCTCCTTGGCCAGTCTCAAAATTGGCAATCACATCAAGCGAACGAAAATCTGGTAAAGGCGCCACTCGCCATCAATCCGTCCAGGACGGATCCGAGGGCCGCCGGGAGAAACGACGATGAACGCACGAGAACAAATCCGCCCTGATGCCGCGGTAGCCGGCAAGGATGCGGCAAGGGGCACGCCTGGGGCAGCCCGGGAAGGGTCGGCCCGAAGCATGCCGGACGCAGCCCGCAAGTACCAGCCCTACCCCACGGTCGGCCTCACCGACCGCACCTGGCCGTCCAATGTGATCGACAAGGCGCCGATCTGGTGTTCGGTCGACCTGCGCGACGGCAACCAGGCGCTGATCGATCCGATGGGCCATGAACGCAAGGCGCGCATGTTCGGCCTGCTGCTCGACATGGGCTTCAAGGAGATCGAGATCGGCTTCCCCTCGGCCTCGCAGACCGATTTCGATTTCGCCCGCTGGTGCATCGAGGAAGGCAATGTTCCCGCCGACGTATCGCTGCAGGTGCTGGTGCAGTGCCGGCCCGAGCTGATCACCCGCACCTTCGAAGCGCTGAAGGGCGCCACCAACCCGATCGTGCATTTCTACAATTCGACCAGTGAATTGCAGCGCCGCGTCGTCTTCGAGAAGGATGTCGGCGGCATCAAGCGCATCGCCACCGACGCGGCCAAGATGATCACCGACATGGCCGCCAAGGCCGGTGGCGGTTTCCGTTTCGAATATTCGCCGGAGAGCTTCACCGGCACCGAGCTCGACGTGGCATTGGAGATCTGCAATGACGTCACCGAGATCGTCAGGCCGACATCAGACAACAAGCTGATCATCAACCTGCCGTCGACGGTCGAGATGTCGACGCCCAACGTCTATGCCGATCGCATCGAATGGATGTGCCGCAATCTCGACAACAGGGAGAAGCTGATCATCTCGCTGCATCCGCACAATGACCGCGGCACCGGCATCGCCACCACCGAGCTCGGCCTGATGGCCGGCGCCGACCGCGTCGAAGGCACGCTGTTCGGCAATGGCGAGCGCACCGGCAATGTCGACATCGTCACGCTGGCTCTCAACATGTACACGCAAGGCGTCGATCCCGGCATCGACTGCTCCGACATCAACCGGATGAAGGACGTCTACGAATATTCGAACCAGTTGAAGATTCCCGAGCGCCACCCCTATGTCGGCGAACTCGTCTACACGGCCTTCTCCGGTTCGCATCAGGATGCCATCAACAAGGGCATGAAGGCCTTGAAGAAGGCCAACACGCCGCTGTGGGAAGTGCCCTACCTGCCGATCGATCCGGCCGATGTCGGCCGCAGCTACGAGGCGATCATCCGCATCAACTCGCAGTCGGGCAAGGGCGGCATCGCCTACGTGCTGCAGGCCGATTACGGCCTCAACCTGCCGCGCAATCTGCAGATCGAGTTCAGCCAGGCGATCCAGGCGATCACCGACGCGGAAGGCAAGGAGGTGCCGGCCAAGCGCATCCATGAGCGGTTCCTCGAGGCCTATGTCGACCAGCCGGGCGCACGCTTGAAATTCCTCGATCACCACACCTACCCCGACACCGAGGTCAAGGGGCGGCGCGTGGTCGAGGCTGTCATCCTCGACAACGGCAAGGAAACGACGATATCAGGCACTGGCACCGGCCCGATCGACGGCTTCGTCGATGCGCTGTCGCGGCATGTCGGCGTCGAGATGTCGGTGCTCGACTATTCCGAGCACTCGATGCAGCGCGGCTCGAATGCCTCCGCCATCTCCTATGTCGAGATGGAGTATCCAGGCGGAAAGCTGTTCGGCGCCGGCATCAACACCAACATCGTCGCCGCCTCGCTGGAAGCCGTGACTTCCGCCGCCAACCGAATCGTGGGCCGCAAGGCGCGGTAATCCCTACCGGTCGTCGGCGCGAGAGCAGCAGCGCTCTCGCGCCGACGTTTTTCGAACCCGAACCGGGCTTGGCCCAAAATGGCCGATGATGTCGGGGGCCCGCTTCGGGGTCCGCCGCCGACGTCCTGCAGCCGGGCCATTAACCACCGGAAAATTATCCGGTTAGGTACGCGATCGCATAATGGGTGCATACTTGTGTGGAGATGCGGGCACTATATGATCGTGCCTCAACCTGTGCCGACTTCGAGAGGATCGACACTTGCAGCATGCCACGCCTGCCGCCCCCGCAGTGCGCGAGACACTGGAGCGACTACTTGCCAGCGAAACGTTTGGACGGTCCGAACGCGCGCGCAAACTGATCCGCTATCTCGTCGAACGCGAACAGGCAGGCGAAGCCGACAGGCTCAAGGGCTTTTCCATCGCCATGGACGTCTTCGGCAAGGACGGTGATTTCGATCCGTCGACCGATGCGGTGGTGCGGGTCCAGGCTGGCCGGCTGCGCGATTTGCTGCAGCAGTATTTCGCCAATGAAGGCGTCGCCGAACCCGTCCGCATCGCCATTCCGCGCGGCGGCTATGTCCCGGCCTATGAGCTCAACGCCATCCGCCTGCCGGAAACGGCCAACCTTGCCGGGCTGACGGAAGCGCTGGCATCCGAGCAGCCGAGCGCCGTCGACATTCCGTCCGCCGCATTGGTGGCATCGACTGCGGCTCCGGAGCCCTCTGTGGCGCGCCATCTCAGGTTCTTCTGGATGGCGATCGCCGTGGTCATCGCCATGCTCGGTGTTCTGATCCTGCGTCAGGGCAGCGGCGCCCTGCTGGCAGGTGGCGACATACCGGCTACGTTTGAGCCCGCCGGCTTGACCGGCAGCATCGCCCGGTCCCCGGCAAGCGAGGCCCTGCCGCTCGTCTACCTCGCCGTCAAGGCCAATGGCCAAGATGCCAGCCGTGTCGCCGCGTCCTTGCGCGCCGGCCTGAGCGGTTTCGATACGGTCGACTTCATCGGCCGCGAGGCCGCCGACGAGACCGATCCGGGCACCAATGCCACGAGCTTCATCTTCGATATCCTGCCTGGACCGGGCGCGGGCGACATCACCATCGAGCTGCAGAGCATGGCGACCGGCCGGGTGCTTTTGTCGCGCAACCTGACCGCCGCCGACAGCGCGCCGAACGCCGTCGAGGACCGCATCGCCGGCATCCTGAGTTCGGCTCTTCCCGCTTCCGGCACGATCTACAACTATATCGAGCAGAGCGGCATGCAGACCGGCCTGACGCAATGCCTGCTGCTCAACGAAAAATACTATCTCGACCAAAACGTCAGAACCCACGGCGCCGCGTACCGCTGCCTTGAAGCCCTGGCCGACGACGGCGCAAAATCGTCGCTGGTTTATTCGGAACTCGCCTCGTTGCACCTCGAGGCGGTGAACGACCACTACGCCTATCCGCCGGATGCGACGATCGAGAAGGCGCTGACGTTCGCCCACCGCGCCATACAGATGGGGCCGACCAGCCCTAACGCGCATCGCGCCTATGGCTACATCTATTCGCGCCTTGGCAATCCCGACGAGGCGCTGCGCTGGATGCGCAAGGCCTATGACCTCAACCCCTACGACGCCTCCATGGCCGCCGCCTATGGTTACGGACTGATTTTCGCCGGCCGCTACACCGAGGGAACACCGCTTCTGGCTCATGCCGTGGATGCCTCCAGCGGGCATCCGACATGGTGGGATTTCGGACTCTTCGCCGGCGAATTCATGCTCGGCGACATGAACAAGGCAACCATTGCCAGCAACGCCTTGAGAACGACTGCAACAAAATCACACTATCTCGCCGCGCGGCTGATCGGCGCCCAAATTGCCGGCCGGGACAGTCAGGCGCGCAAGCTGCTCGATGAGCTGAGCGTCAAATTTCCGAAATTCGCCGCCAATCCGCGCGCGACCTTCGTCGACCGGAAATATCCGGCCGACCTGACCGAGCGGCTGGTCGGCGCCTTGCGCGCCGCCGGGCTCGGGAACGCCAGCTAACGCCAAGCGACATCCACGGGTTCGGCCTGCCCACCCATTGTCGATTTCATACTCTACGAAGATTTTACTGGCCATTGCGCTCGACGAAGGGCATTCCAGCCACATTTGGTGTCTCGTCTCGCGCTCTTCCAATCTCGCAACAAGCCTCCAGTTCATGATTTCATCGCTTTATGCCGCCCAACAAGGTGCTGGTTCGAAGACCATCGTTCTGCTGCATGGCTTCGGTGGTTGCCATGACGTCTGGGGTGAGGTGATCTCTTCCCTGTCGGCTTCGGCGCGCACGCTGGCCTATGATCTGCCGGGACACGGCTTGTCGCTTGATTTCCCGGGTGCCGGTCCGGCCAAGGTGGCGGCAAGGGCCATTCTCGCCGATCTCTCCGCGCGGGCGCTCAAGCGGGTCCATCTGGTCGGCCACTCGATGGGCGGCGCTGTCGCGGTGCTGATGGCGCTGGCCGACCCGGAAAAAGTCGCCTCGCTGACGCTGTTGGCGCCCGGTGGCTTCGGCCCCGAGATCAACGGGACGCTGTTGCGCCGCTTTGCCGCCGCGAGCGAGTCGTCCGAGATCCTTGCCTGCCTTGCCGCCATGTCAGGTCCACGCGCGCTGCCTTTTGACCACGCCGCCGATACGCTTTCCGAAATGCGCAGGCGGCCCGGGCAACTGGAAAAACTTGTCGAGATCGCAGCTGCCATGACCAGGGACGACCGGCAAGGCGTCATCCCGCGCGATCTGCTGGACACGCTGGCCATGCCCGTGATGGTGGTGTGGGGAACTGAAGACGCGGTGCTGCCCTTCACCCATGCGGATGGCCTGCCGGCGCGCTTTCATGTGCATCACGTTCTGGAGGCCGGCCATATGCTGATCGAGGAAGCGCCCGCTCTGATCGCCAGGATCATCCAGCGCAACATGAACCGTCGCGCGAGACCCGTTCGCCCGACACTCGCCACCACCGCCGAGTTGCCGCTGAGCGCCATCCCCCGGCGCTTCGCCCCCTGATCTCGTCCCCATCTCGCCAGTGCATTTTGCCGGCGGCTGTGTTAACTGCGTGTTAACCAAACCCGCGAGGCCACGCCGATGAAGGACGCAGGCGAAAAGATCGATCCGTCAAGCAAACTGTCCGATGCCATCCGTGATGTGAAGAACGCCTTTGCCGACCGCGACGATGTCGTCGTCGACATGCGCGAGGCGCATCGTATGCGCCTCGATCTCCTGGCCGCCGAACTCGCGCCCGTCTTTGCCGACGTTCCCGCCGACATGGACAATTTCGATTTCGTCGTTTCCTCGGGGCTGCAGCCGCGTCTGTGGATCGACGCCGTCAGCCATGTCGCGATGGGCCGTGATCGCCGCACCTACCGTTTCCTCAAGGACACCCGCATCGGCCGTGTAGTGCTCGCCGAATCGACCGAGATGAAGCCGGTTGCCAACGCCGTGACGCGCTATGTCGCCGAGCGCATCGTCGAGCGCCAGAGGATGATGGAAGGCGGGGTCGAACCGGCAATCGCCGGCATGAAGCGCGCCGAGGTGAGCGAGGCGGAGCCGCCGCTGCGGTCGCCACAACGCAGCAAGGGCTGGTCTGCCTTCCTGTCCGGCCTTGGCCTGATCGCCGCCGGCGCGTTGGTCGGCCTGGCGGTGTCGATCGCCCTGTTCTGGGACCGCCTCGTGGCAATGGGGCTCAGCTTGCGGCCATAGCGGCCGGGGCCCCTAGCTCCAGCGTCTGCAGGTCGACAGGCGGTATCGCCGGCCCGGTCAGGCCGCGCCGGGTCAGGCGGATCCGCCAATTGTCCTTTTCGCCGTCGATGTCGAACAGATTGTACTGTGCCGCCGGGTGCTTGCCGCCCGGCGCCTGGCCGGCGGCGGCGACGCCGACAACCGGGATCTTGGCGCCGCGGACCCCGATCTGGAACAGCGACGGCAGATGCGAGTGGCCGTGCAGGACAAGCTCGGCGCCATGCCGGCGAATGATCTTGTGGAAGCGGGCGATGCCGAACAGCCGCTTGTGCTGCGGGACAGCGCCGCGCACGGGCGGATGATGGATCATGATGGCGCGGAACAGGCCTTGCCCGCCGGTGTCGCGCAGGATCTTGCCGAGCCGCTCCGCCTGCCCCTCCATAAAGAAGCCATTGGCCATGAAGGGCGCCGTGGCGCGCGCCGTCGAGACGCCGATCAGCGCGACATTGCCGCGTACGCGCAGAAAGGGAAAGGCATTGCGGTCGACCGGCGTGTTGATGCCGTCACCGCTCATCCACGCCGCCCATGAGCGACAGACCTTGTCGAAGGCGCCGGGCACATAGGCATCGTGGTTTCCCGGAACGACGGAAACGTCGTGCGGCGGTCCCAACGTCTCCAGCCAGTGCCTGGCCATCTCGATCTCGCCGTCGAGCGCCAGATTGACCAGGTCGCCGGTGACGGCGAGATGGTCGGGACTTTGCGCCTTGACGTCGGCGACGATGGTGTCGATGACGGCGTCATGCATGTGGCGGCGGCGGTTGCGCTGCCAGTTGACGTAGCCGAGCACGCGCTTGGAGGCGAGATCGCGATAGGATACATCCGGGAGCGGCCCCAGATGGACATCGGAAATATGCGCGAGCCTGAACATGCATCCTTCATAGGCGACCAGCGCCCTCCTTTCCACCCACGGTTTCGCTACTGATGACGAGCCCGCAAGATCCCTTCCGCCAGACCGGTTGGGCTGGCCTCAGGGCCCGGCTGTTCCATCTCTATTTCGTGCTGCGGCGGCCAATGACGCTCGGCGTGCGCGGCCTGATCCACGATACCGCCACGAATTCCGTTTTCCTCATCCGCCACACCTATGTGCCGGGCTGGCAGCTTCCCGGCGGTGGCGTCGAGGTCGGCGAGACGATGGACGAAGCGCTGGCGCGCGAATTGGCGGAGGAAGGCAACATCGCGCTAACCGCCCCGCCGGCGCTGAAATCGATGCATTTCAACCGCCGCTCCAGCCGCCGCGATCATGTCGGCTTCTATCTCATCGAGCAGTTCGCCCAGACGGCGCCCAAGCTGCCTGATCATGAGATCGCCGAAGCCGGCTTCTTCCCGCTGGACCGCTTGCCGGAAGCAACGACGCCGGCGACACTGCGGCGGATCGCCGAGGTTTTCCAGGGAGAGCCGATTTCTAGTTACTGGTGATTTACGAAATACAGTTATCCTGCACCTCGACTTCAATGATTTTAATTTCACTAAAATCTTATCGAGGGGCGATAAATGGCTTACGAAAAAACAGATACAGTTAGTATATGGCCTTATGTCGGCATTTACATGCTTGTAACGTTTTTGGTCAGCCTGGCCCTGATCGCCTTGGCAATAATTTTTCCGTCATTCATCGCGCTTACCGGAAAGAATACCTATTTCGGGGTGAATTTTGCCTCTACTTTGACGGCGTATTCCCTATTTATACGAAAACATGGGAGAACCTTCCATAGAGGGGAGTATTGGAAAACGGTGGTGTTTTCCACGATAGCCATCATTTTATTCTCGATGTTGTTCCTTCTGCTTTCACTCGCGGACGACGCCACGGCGGCAAAATTGAGAGGAATCCCATTTGGTGGCTGGGTTGCGATCATGGCATTGGCGACGCTGTTTGCCTTCTGCCTCAACGCCTTCGGTTACTCGAGTTGGTTCGGAAATCGGATGTTGAAAGCCAATCGCAAAAGACAAACGCAACTCGACACCAAACTTTTCCGCTGATCAGCCTGCCGGCTATCAGGCCGCCTTCCTGAACCGTCCCCGGTCATGCGGCGCGGCATAGTCCAGCTCCGGTCCCATGGGCACGATCCGCGTCGGGTTGATCGTTTCGTGGCTGCCGTAGTAATGCGCCTTGATGTGATGCAGGTTCACCGTGCCGGCGACGCCGGGTACCTGATAGAGGTCGCGCAGATAGTTCGACAGGTTGGGATAGTCGGCGATACGGCGCAGATTGCACTTGAAATGACCGACATAGACCGGGTCGAAGCGCGCAAGCGTGGTGAACAGCCGCCAGTCGGCTTCGGTGATGCGATCGCCAACGAGATAACGCTGCTTGGAAAGCCGATCCTCGAGCGTGTCGAGGGCCGAGAACAACGCGTCGAAGGCCTCCTGATAGGCGGCTTGCGTGGTGGCGAAGCCGGCACGATAGACGCCGTTGTTGATGGCGGGATAGACTAGAGCGTTGATCGCATCGATCTCGCCGCGCAAGGGCTGCGGGTAGAAATCGAGACCGGCATCGCCCCACTCGTCGAAGGCCGAATTGAGCATCCGGATGATCTCGGAGGATTCGTTGGAGACGATGGTCTGCTCCTTTTTGTCCCACAGCACCGGTACCGTGACCCGGCCGGAATAGGCCGGATCGGCCCTGGTGTAGATCTGGTGGAGGACGTCGAGGCCGTAGAGCGTGTCGCCGGTGGCGCCGTCCTCGGCGAGAAACGTCCAGCCGTTCGCACCCATGAAATGGTGCACGACCGAGACGGAGATGATGCCTTCGAGCCTCTTCAACGCGCGAAAGATCAGCGTCCGGTGCGCCCACGGACATGCAAGCGAGACATAGAGGTGGTAGCGGCTGGGCTCTGCCTTGAAGCCGCGATGGCTGCCCTCGGCCGGTTTGCCGTCACGCGTGATCCAATCGCGCCACAGCGACTGCGCCCGCACGAACTTGCCGCCGCTGTCCTTGGTATCGTACCAGCGGTCCTGCCACTTGCCGTCGACCAGCAATCCCATGGGACGTCCTTTCGCTTTTCCATCTGATGTAGAGCGCGACGCGGCAAGGCTGAAATCATCAGGGCTGAACAGACTGTCAATCGTTAGGGCCAGTGAACGGGTCGATTGCAGCGGCCGAAAATTGATGCTAGCGGACACTCCGCATGTTCGACTTTGCTTTGATCCGGTTTGACCGACGACGAAAGGGCGCCCGCGCTTGATGAAGCGCTGACTGGCGAACGCTGCCGTTTGCAGCAACCTTTCCTCTCTACCGGAACGCAAAGACCATGAGCCTTGCCGACGTGAAATACCTGCCGGAAACCCCGGCGCATGATGCTGAAATCGAAGCCATCAACGACGAGGCCTTCGGCCCCGGCCGTTTTGTCCTGGCTGCTTACAAGATCCGCGAGGCTGGAGGGCACGAACGCGCTCTGTCCTTTGTCGCCGTCGACGGCGACATCGTCATCGCTTCGGTGCGCATGACCCGCATTGCCGCCGGCCCCGGCCGCGCGCTGATGCTCGGGCCGCTCGCGGTACGGCCCGCCTTCAAGAATCTCGGCATTGGCCGCCGGCTGGTGGCGATTGCCCTGGAAGCTGCCGCCAAGGCCGGTGCGCCGGCCGTCATACTGGTCGGCGACGAGCCCTATTACGGGCCGCTCGGCTTCAAGCGGATCCCGCGCGGCCAGATTTCGATGCCGCGCCCTGTCGATCTCGACCGCTTGCTGTCGCATGAGATCGTGCCGGGTTCCGTCGCCAAGCTCTTGGGCGAGGTCGGTCACGCCAGTCAGGCCAGGGTCGCCGAGCACATCGCCGCCATGGCTTGACCTTCCCGTTCGATCTGGCACTGATCCTTTCCTGCTTTCACAGGAGGGCCTGCTTTCACAGGAGGGCCTGCTTTCACAGGAGGGCCTGCTTTCACAGGAAGGCCTGCTTTACAGAAGGAATGACGCCATGACCCCGAACGGCCAGATCGCAATCGTGACCGGCGGCGGCTCCGGCCTTGGCGAGGCGACGGCGCGGGCGCTTGCCGCCAAGGGTGCCCGCGTCGCCATATTCGATGTCGGCATCGACCGCGCTGCCAAGGTCGCGGCCGAGATCGGCGGCATTGCCGTCCAATGCGACGTCAGCAGCGCCGACAGCGGTGCTGCCGCCCTCGCCGAGGTCGCGGCCAAGCTCGGCGAGCCGCGCATCCTGGTCAACTGCGCCGGCATCGCCATCGGCGTGAAGACGATCGGCAAGGATGGTCCCCATCCGCTCGACCAGTACCGCAAGGTGATCGAGGTCAATCTGATCGGCACCTTCAACATGATCCGCCTCGTCGCCGAACGCGCCGCGAAGCTCGAGCCGCTGCAGGGTGGCGAACGCGGCGTCATCGTCAACACGGCCTCGGTCGCCGCCTATGACGGCCAGATCGGCCAGGCGGCCTATTCGGCCTCCAAGGGTGGTGTGGTCGGCATGACACTGCCGGTGGCGCGCGACCTGGCCCGTTCCGGCATCCGCGTCTGCACCATCGCGCCCGGCATCTTCAAGACACCGATGATGGCCGGCATGCCGCAGGAGGTGCAGGATTCGCTGGGCGCCGCCGTGCCCTTCCCTTCGCGCCTCGGCGAACCATCCGAATATGCCGCCCTTGCCCTGCACATCATCGAGAACCAGATGCTGAACGGCGAGACCATCCGCCTCGACGGCGCCATCCGCATGGCGCCGAAGTGATGCATGCCGTCCAAGATGCGAAGCGTTTTTGAGAAACGAAATGCATAAAGAGCTAGCCCTTGCCAAACCCAGCATCTTCGTCCGATAAGTGGAATATTAAGATCAACTTAGAAGAGCCAGACCCTTGGGCGAGCGAAAGAAGGATGTGATCCGCGAGACCGATGCCGAGGCGATCCGGCTGGCGAAGACGCTTCTGCGCAGCGCCCGCTTCGGCGCACTGGCGGTGCTGGAGCCGCGGACCGGGTCGCCGCTGGTGAGCCGGGTCGGCGTGGCCACGGACATCGATGGCACGCCGCTGATCCTGGTGTCGATGCTTTCCGCGCACACACCTGCTCTGCTTGCCGATCCGCGCTGTTCCCTGCTGCTCGGCGAGCCAGGCAAGGGCGACCCGCTGGCGCATCCGCGCTTGACGCTGATCTGCGGGGCATCGCGGCTGGAGCGTGGCTCGGGCATCCACGCCCGCGCCGAGCGCCGCTATCTCAACCGCAATCCCAAGGCCGGCCTCTATGCCGGGCTCGGCGACTTTTCGATCTTTCGCCTCGAACCGCAACGCGCCAGCCTCAATGGCGGCTTCGGCAAGGCCTATCTGCTCGATCGGTCCGATCTCACCAGCAGCGGACCCATCGTCGAAGAGCTTGCGGACAGCGAACAATCCGCCATCGAGCACATGAACGCGGAACATCTCGACGCGGTCGCCGTTTACGCACATCAGTTTGCCAGGGCATCCGGCGAGGGCTGGACCATCGCCGGACTGGATGCCGACGGCATGGACTTGGTATCCGGGGATAATGTTTGCCGTATTTTCTTTCCGCAACCCCTGGTGGCAGCAGGTGAATTGCGGCCCGTTTTGGTTGAAATGGTCAGGAGCGGCCGCACAATGATGAAGACAAATGACAGAACTTAATTGCATTTGATCAAAAGCAATGCTTGAGATTTGGAAGAAATGTTCTACGCTCAAGGGGTGGCGCTGACTCGTCAGTGTCCTTTCGCAAGTGAATTTATGGATTCAGGCGCCATCGCCCCCATGGCACCTCGATGAGCAAACAGCATGGGGCATTTATGGTCTCGACAAAGCTAATCGCCAACGCTGAACCGGCGGCCGAATTTTTGATGCTTATGGGCAACGAAAAACGGCTGTTGATCATGAGCTATCTGATCGACGGTGAAATGTCGGTCGGCGCTATCGCCGAAAAGGTGATGCTCAGCCAATCCGCCCTCTCGCAGCATCTGGCCAAGCTGCGGGCGCTCGATTTGGTGGACACCCGCCGCGACCGTCAGATGATCTACTACTCCTGCAAATCCGATGCGGTGCGCGAACTGCTTGTCATGCTGGATGGTATTTTCGGCAGCGGCAAGGAGGACCTGTCCCAGATGGCACAGAGATTGCGCCGCGCCGGGACTTGACCGGACGCTTCTGCGGCCGTTTACCTCGCCGACGATTTCCAGAGCGTGGCTAGTGCGTCCTTTCCGACGCACGATCCGCGCTCTAGATCTTTGAGCAGGGGACATGAACCCAATTCGCATCGACGACCCGCAGGATCCGCGCGTCGCCGCCTATCTCGATATCCGCGAACGCGATCTCGCGGGCCGGCAAGGCCGCTTCGTTGCCGAAGGCAAGGTGGTGCTCGACCTGCTTTTGTCGTCGAGACGCTTCAGCGCCGAATCCGTCCTGGTCCTGGAAAACCGGCTGGGCGGCCTGAAGGACACGCTGGACAAGGCGCCCGCGGATCTGCCGGTCTATGTCGTCACCGGTGCGGTGATGGACGCGATCGCCGGCTTTCACCTGCATCGCGGCATCCTGGCCATCGGCCGCAAGGAGACGCCGCAGCCGGCCGGCCCATTGCTGGATGCCTTGCCCGCCCTGGCCCTGGTTGTGGTGCTCGTTGGCATTTCCAACCACGACAATATGGGTTCGATCTTCCGCAACGCCGCCGCCTTCGGCGCCGATGCGGTGCTGATCGACGCGACATGCTGCGATCCGCTGTACCGCAAGGCGATCCGTGTTTCGGTCGGCGCCGCGCTGAAGATCCCTTTTGCGTCCTTCACCGACACCGCCGGCTTCACGGCGATGCTGGCTGAGCGGGGCTTTGAACAGTTCGCCCTGTCGCCACGCGGACGGACCGACATACGCGATGCAAAGCCGGCCGGGCGTCTGGCGCTCTATCTCGGCACCGAGGGCGAAGGCCTGCCCGAAAGCCTGCTCGCGCGCCTGCAGACCGTACGGATAACCATGGCGGACGGCTTCGACAGCCTGAACGTGGCAGCGGCCTCAGCCATTGCCCTGCATCATTTCTCGCACCGCTAAGGCATGTCGCCCGAAAGTGACCTCGGTTTTTGGGAGAACGACAGCCGCAGCCTCAGGTAGCATCCGCATTCTGCAAGGCTCGCACTCGATCGGCGAGGCTGCGGTCGCCGCCGCTGGGCCGGCTGTCCTGCGGTACCGCCAACGCCTTGGCGATCGGCGAATCGGGCCCCTCGAGCTTGGCCGTCAGGTGGACGACTTCCGCCGCCAGCTCGTTCATCTGCTCGCGCAGCGCGGCACCGCCATTCGTGGTGCCCGATGATGCCATGGCGCCAAGATCCGCCTTGAGCCGCTTGTTCTCGCGCGCCAGCGCCGTCAGCCTGGCCTCCAGCCGTTCGCGATCGCTGTCGAGCTTGGCGATCGCCCTATCCAGCTCATCGCGCCTTTCAGCCTCATCACGCTTGGCGGCCTCATCACGCCTGTCAGTCTCAAGCTTGTCGGCCTGATCAGGCTTGCCGACCAGCCGCAGAGCCGGTCCGCCCTCCTCGGTTTTCGCTTTTTCGCGCAGCCGCGCCAGATCCTTTTCGCGGCGCTCGAGCTTGTCCTCGCGATCGGCGAGCGTGGCGAGCAGCCGTTCGACCTTCTTGTCGAGTTCAGCCGTCCTTTTCTTCTCGGCCTTCAGGGCCTCGCGCGCTGCCTTGCTTTCGGCCGCGATCTCCTGTTGGCGGCGGTCCGCCTCCTTGCGCTGGCCGCGCAGCAGCGAGATGTCACTGGCAAGCTTCTGCAATTCGGACTCGCGGGCCACTAGCTCGATCTGCCGGCTGCTGGAAGAAAAACTGGCGTCGTCATACATGTGCTCCAGCTTTTCGAGCTCGAGCGCCCGCTTTTCCAGCTTTCGTTCGGTTTCCTTTAGCCGTTCCGAAAGCTGATGCAGTTCCTCTTCGCGCTGCCGCAGCGCTTCATCCTTGGCGCCGAGTTCGGCGAGCGCGTGGTTCTTTTCCGTGCGCTCGACGGCCAGCCCCTTCAACGCCTCGCGGCCGCGATTGATCTCAACGAGTTGTTCGGCCGCCTTCTCGCGCAGCGCCTTGACGTTCATCTCAAGACGGCGCGCCGACATGGCGTACTCGGCCCGGATCCGGTCCTTGTCGGCCTGGATCTCGGCCCGGGTCAACGGGATCGAAGCTTCGATGCGCCTGCGGGTCAGGGCGACGGCTCGCCTCCAGACCGCCGGAGCGATCATCAGCGCCAGAAAGCCGGCACACAGAAAGCCAAGGGCAAAGAACAGGACCGACTGAACCAAAGGACTACCCGCTATCGGCGGCAACCGCCTGAACTGGACCGTACCATATTGGCATGGCGGAAATCCGGCGCTGCGGCAAGGGCTTGCCGCAGCGCATTGGGGATCACGGTCCTACAACCCCGTCGAAAGGCCGGCTTTGCGGTCACGACGGGCTTCGATCAAAAGGGATTCCACGTCGCCCGCTCGGTCAGTTTCAGATAGCCGAGATTGACGCCGAGCCGAGCACCGACACCGGTTCGGATCGGCACCAAAAGCACATTGTTGTTCTTCAGCACATTGAAGCCGACACCCGCCACGACATAGGCCGACCCCGCCACGCCGCCGTAGCGGTTGTAGAGGTTGCCGACATCGTCCAAGTTGTAGACCAGCATCATCACCCGGGATCCCTCGCCGCCGAAATCCCAACCCAGCGACGGGCCCTGCCAGAACACTTTGTGGTCGCCGGCATTTTTGGTGTAGAGCGTGCCTTCGCCATAGGTCAGGCCGCCGATGAGCGCGCCCGAGCCCTCCTCGCCAAGCAGGTAGCCATTGGGCAGGCCGTAGGAAGCGAAGATCTTCTCGATGACGGTGGCCAGCCCGCCCGATGTCGCGCCGAAGAACTTGTGACCGGAATCGACAATCTCCTGAGCGGTATATTCCTGGGCCCGCAGGGCTGAAGTCGAGAAGACGAGAGCACCCATGAGCGCGATCGCCATTGATACGACACGGACAAATGTCCGGTCTGGTATGACACGGAACAGGTTCCGGCCAGAGGTGACACGGAAAAAGGTCCGGTCATAGAATCGGGAAAACATGCTTCCAATCTCCGTCAGGGAGCACCTTCGCCGACGCCTCGCACCCCATACGGCTCTTTAGGCGGCCGTTAAGGGTAACTGTTAGGGGCAAACTATGCCGTAATCCTTTTTCAACCATTAAGCTCGCACATGAACATGGCGGTTCGAAGGCTGTTTGGGGTCGCTCATACGGGCGGCGGCCTGCGTGAACGCGCCATTTGCCATAACCACAATTTTGGATTTGTTGCTGCAAGCACGGGCGCTGTGTATTCAAAAAGCCTGGGAGCGAGCGTGATTCGTGTTGGCAGGCGACGATCGATCGCTCGGCCGTGAGTTGTGAAATTTGCAGGGATTTTCGCCGATGGCCGATCTGTTCACTCTTTCCGCACCTGATCTGGCTGCACTTTTGTGCAGCCGCGTCTGTCATGACATCATCTCGCCGGTCGGCGCGATCAACAACGGGCTCGAGCTGCTCGACGAGGGCGGCGCCGACGAAGACGCCATGCGGCTCATCCGCCAGAGCGCCAGGAACGCCTCGGCCCGGTTGCAGTTCGCCCGCATCGCCTTTGGCGCGGCCGGCTCGGCGGGCATGATGATCGATACCGGAGACGCCGAAGCCGTCGCCATCGCATTCCTCAAGAACGAAAAGCCGGAATTGGTCTGGAACGGGATCCGAGCGCTGCTGCCCAAGAACAAGGTCAAGCTGCTGCTCAACCTGCTCCTGGTTGCCAACGCCGCCATCCCGCGCGGCGGCAAGCTGGTCGTAACGCTGGAGAATCTGGAAACCGAGCCGCGCTTTTCACTCTCGGCAAGCGGGCCGATGCTGCGCGTACCCCCGAAATTTCTCGAACTGCATTCCGGCCACAAGCCGGAAGAGCCGATCGATGCGCATTCGGTCCAGCCTTATTACACGCTGCTTCTGGCCCGTGAGGCCGCCATGACGATATCGATCCACGCCACGGCGGAAGAAATCGTGCTTTCAGCGGCCTGAGTACCGGGTCGATCTGCACGGACAAGTATTTTTAACGGCGTAATATTAGCGCGATCGCTGAATTGGAAGCGTTGAGCTTTCTCCCAAACGACCACATCGAAGCATCTGCAAGGAAAAGTCAGTCAAATGGCATCTTTGCAAAAATTTTACCCAATGCCTTTTCGGCTTCTTTACCAGATTGGCTTATGGTGCTCCTCGATGCCCCGACGCTACCGGATTGCCAAAAGGCAAAGAGGACTCGGAAATGAAACGCTGCATGTTCGTCGACGATTCGAGCGTCATCAGGAAGGTTGCAAAACGCATCCTGGGCGGTTCCGAGATGATGGTCATCGAGGCAGCGAGCGGGCTTGACGCACTGGAGATGTGCGCCGCCGACATGCCTGACATCATCGTCGTCGACGGCGCCCTGCCGGACGTGCAGGCGGTTGACCTCATCCGCCGCGTACGCGCGATGGAAAGCCCGATCAGGCCGCAGATCCTGATCTCGCTGGTCGAGCTCGATATTGCGTCGATCATGCGGGCCAAGCGCGCCGGCGCCCAGGGCTATCTCCTGAAGCCCTTCAACCGCCCGCAGCTGCTCGAGCGCTTTCGCGCCTTGAAGATCGCCGCCTGATTCGGGGGCCTGGAACCGTTCCGGGAAAAATCCGGGATGCTTTTCCGCAAGCATTCGCCCCGCAAGCATTCGCCCCGCAAGTATCCGCCCACATGAAGTATCTGCCCATCACGCAAAAAACCCGGCCTGAGCCGGGTTTTTATCGATGGTAAAGGCGTTTGCAGCTCAGGCGCTGACGCGGATGTCTTCCGGTTCGCGCAGCACATAGCCGCGGCCCCAGACCGTCTCGATGTAATTCTGGCCACCGGACGCGGCGTCGAGCTTCTTGCGCAGCTTGCAGATGAAGACGTCGATGATCTTCAGCTCCGGCTCGTCCATGCCGCCATAGAGGTGGTTGAGGAACATTTCCTTGGTGAGCGTGGTGCCCTTGCGCAGCGAGAGCAGCTCCAGCATCTGATATTCCTTGCCGGTGAGGTGCACGCGCTGGCCGCCGACCTCAACGGTCTTGGCGTCGAGATTGACCACCAGGTCGCCAGTGGTGATGACCGACTGGGCATGGCCTTTGGAACGCCGCACGATGGCATGAATGCGCGCCACCAGCTCATCCTTGTGGAAAGGCTTGGTCATGTAGTCGTCGGCGCCGAAGCCTAGGCCGCGTACCTTGTCCTCGATGCCGGCCATGCCGGAGAGGATGAGGATGGGCGTCTTTACCTTGGAGAGGCGAAGCGTTCTCAAGACCTCGTAGCCGGACATGTCGGGCAGGTTGAGATCGAGAAGGATGATGTCGTAGTCGTAGAGTTTGCCGAGATCGACACCCTCTTCGCCGAGGTCCGTCGTATAGACGTTGAAACTTTCCGATTTCAGCATCAGTTCGATGCTTTGTGCGGTTGCACTGTCATCTTCTATCAGCAGAACACGCATTTCATTCCCCTTTTCTGCCGCCGGACCATTTCACGACCCGTCCTGCCCCGGAGCAGTGGTTGCCTTGTGCAGAGGCTGCCATTGAATGGTTAACAAAACCTAATTTCCCGTCCATGACGGTATCAGATTTTTTAACCCCTTTCTACACCCTCTTGAATCTAATGACGAATCACAGACCAAAATTCCTAATGCAACACATTAATAACCTGGACTAAGTGACTCCAGGGACTCATCGAGGCGGCTTCGCTTCGGCGGCCGGAATTTTTACCCGGCCTTAAGTCCTGACCCGTATGATTAACAATGCCCGTAAACGAATGGTTACCGTCGGCAAAAAACTTTAGGGTTTTGTTTCCCATAGTTCGGGGAATGCCGGTGGACATGGGCAGAGCTTGGGCCTTTCCAGGCGGTTTGGACGATATGTGCGGGTGTGCGTTTCCGGGAGTACCGAATCATGAAGTCACGTGAAAACCTCGTTCGGCTGAAACAGTTTCAGGTGAATGAGAAGCGGCGTCAGCTTCTGCAGCTCGACATGATGATCGCCGAGTTCGAACGCATGGCGGTCGAACTGGAGCTTCAGATCACCGCCGAGGAAAAGAAAGCCGGCATCACCGACATCAACCATTTTGCCTATCCGACCTTCGCCAAGGCGGCGCGTTTGCGCCGCGACAACCTTAGAAATTCGCAAAGCGACCTCGCCCAGCAGCGAAGCGCTGCCGAATCATTACTCGGCGAAGCTGAAGCGGAGCTTTCCAAGGCTGAAATGCTGGAATCGCGCGACACCAAGATCCGCGAGACCGAAACCGGCGGCCGCAGCGCCATGATCGGCTGACATCCGCGTCCCGAGCGCGTCCGCCCGGCGCGCGCAACCTACCGGGCGACGGCCTCGAGAGGGTGAACCGGCTCTAGGCGGCCCAATCCCCTTCATTTGCGGCAATCGCCCTTGCGCGGGCATCCTTGATGTCCGGTGCGTGCTGCTCGGCCCATGACCTGATCTGGGTGAGCAATCCCGCCAGGTTCTGGCCAAGCTCGGTCAACTCATATTCGACGCGTGGCGGAATAACCGGATAGACCTCCCGCCGCACCAGGCCGTCGCGCTCCAGCACGCGCAATGTCTGCGTCAGCATCTTGGGCGTGATGCCTTCGAGCTTGCGGGCAAGCTCGCCATTGCGCCGCCGGCCTTTGCGCAGCGCGCAAACCACCAGATAGACCCATTTGCTGGCCAGCATCTCGAGCACGGTGTGCGACGGACATGTCCGTCGGAACGCGTCATAGCCCAAGGGGCAATTGTCTTGACTATCCATGGGGTCCCTATATATCAAAAAGGTACATACTGGACAAGAGATTATTACTATCCAGATGATAGTGGCAGCAATCAAGCAGGAGACACCCCATGCGTGCCGTTGTCCAGAATACTGTCGGCGGACCCGACGTCCTCGTCATTGCCAACCAGCCTGATCCCTCGCCCGAAGCCGGCGAGGTGCTGGTTCGAGTCAAGGCCGCCGGCATCAATCCCGTCGATGGCGCCGTACGCGCCGGCTATTATCCCTTGCTTGGCGAGCCGCCCTTCATCCTCGGCTGGGACATCTCGGGGACGGTCGAGGCGCTGGGCGCCGGCGTCACCGCCTTCAAGGTTGGCGACGAGGTGTTCGGCATGCCGCGCTTCCCCAAGCAGGCGGCGGCCTACGCGGAACTCGTGGCTGTCCCCGCGGATGAAATTGCTCTGAAGCCGAAGGGAGCCGACCACATCCAGGCCGGCGCATTGCCATTGGCCGGCCTTACCGCCTGGCAAGGCCTTGTCCGCCATGGCGGACTGAAATCGGGCCAGCGCGTGCTGGTGCATGCGGGTGCCGGCGGTGTCGGCCATCTGGCGGTGCAGATCGCCAAGGCGCGCGGCGCTTACGTCATCGCCACCGCCAGCCCGAACAAGCTCGATTTCGTCCGCAAGCTCGGCGCCGACGAGGTCATCGACTACACCAAGGGCGATTTCACCAGCCAGATCACCGACATCGATCTGGTGCTGGAGCCAGTGGGCGGCGACCATGCCGATCGCTCGCTGAAGGTCATCAAGCGTGGAGGCGTGCTGGTGTCGTTGCTTAATGTCAACGACGCCACGCGAGCCGATGCCGCCGCGCGCGACATCCGGGTCGAGCGCATGTCCGTCGTGCCCGATCGCGAAGGCCTGGTGGAACTTGGCCGCTTGATCGATGCGAACAAACTCACCGTCCATGTGGCGAAGAGCTTCCCGCTTGAAGAGGCCGGCGCTGCCCACGCCTTTCTCGCGACCAGGCCGATCGGCAAGGCGGCGCTGACGGTCTGACCGCCAGAAATTGCTCGAAAAACACCAGAAACCGTTTCGAAAAACAAAGGGCGCGGAATGCCGCGCCCTTTGACCGTGTTCAGGCCGGCTCTTTAGTGCCGGTATTGCTGGATGCGCGTTGTGCGCAGCCCGGCGAGACCGTATTCGTCGATCGACGCCTGCCAGGACAGGAATTCCTCTGTGGTCAGCTTGTAGCGTTGGCAGGCCTCTTCGAGGCTCAAAAGTCCGCCACGCACCGCCGCGACCACTTCCGCCTTGCGCCGGATGACCCAGCGACGCGTGTTCGTCGGCGGCAGATCGGCAATCGTAAGGGGGCTGCCGTCAGGCCCGATAACATACTTGACTCTAGGTCTAACCAGATCGGTCATCGTACTCTCTACAAAAAACTCAAAGACCCAATCCCCGCCACGTTACCGCCACAGCTTTAAAAATTGCCTAAGCAGACCCTAATGACTAGGTAAGGATCGTGAACGCCGCGTTAGTCTTTTCGCCGGCATTTGAAATATCTGGCTGGAAGCCTGAATTGGCCGGGAAAATCCGCCTGGTGGCGGATCGGCCACAAGCCGTGAATTGGCCCGTGAATTGGCCTGCAAGCTGGCGCCGCCGGAAAGCTTGACCTATATTCTCGACATTGGCATTCAGGTGCCGCGCAGAATGAAAGCACCATGAACAGTCTCGATCTTCCCGGACGTCCCGAAAACACCCGCATCGTCGTCGCCATGTCGGGCGGCGTGGATTCGTCCGTGGTCGCCGGCCTGCTGAAGCGCGAGGGTTATGACGTCGTCGGCGTCACCTTGCAGCTCTACGATCATGGCGCGGCGACGCACCGGGCCGGTTCATGCTGCGCCGGACAGGATATCGACGATGCCCGCCGGGTCTCCGAGACGCTCGGCATTCCCCACTACGTGCTCGATTACGAGGAACGGTTCCGCAAGGCGGTCATCGACCCGTTCGCCGAGAGCTACGTCGCCGGCGAGACGCCCATCCCTTGCGTCTCCTGCAACCAGACAGTGAAGTTCGCCGATCTTCTGGCCACCGCCAAGGAGCTGGGCGCCGATGCGCTGGCCACCGGTCACTACATCCGCTCCGGCGCCAACGGCGCCCATCGCGCGCTCTACCGGCCGGTCGATGCCGACCGCGACCAGAGCTATTTCCTGTTCGCCACCACCCAGGCGCAGATCGACTATCTCAGATTTCCGCTCGGCGGCCTGTCGAAGCCGCAGGTTCGCGCCATTGCCGAGGAGATGGGGCTGACGGTCGCGGCCAAGCAGGACAGCCAGGACATCTGCTTCGTGCCGCAGGGCAAATATTCCGACATCATCGCCAAGCTGAAGCCTTCAGCCGCCAATCCGGGCGACATCGTGCACATCGACGGCCGCGTGCTTGGCCGCCATGAAGGCATCCTGCGCTACACGATCGGCCAGCGCCGCGGCATCGGCATCGCGTCTGGCGAGCCGCTCTATGTCGTCCATCTCGACGCCGAACGGGCCCGCGTCGTGGTCGGCCCCCGCGAGGCGCTGGAGACGCACAAGATCTACCTGCGCAACATGAACTGGCTTGGCGACGGGCGGCTCACCGATATTCCCGCAGGCGGCATCGAGCTGTTCGCCAAGGTCCGCTCGACCAGGCCGCCGCGCCCTGCGGTGCTGCGCCACGAGGCAGGTGTGACTTCGGTCGAATTGGCCGACGGCGAGTCCGGCATCGCGCCAGGACAGGCCTGCGTGCTCTATTCCGACGACGGCAACGAGGCCCGCGTCTTCGGCGGCGGCTTCATCGAGCGCTCGGAGCGCGGCGCCGAGGCCGAGGCGATGCTGAGCCGGCTTGCCGCAAGGCCGGCCCAGATTCCGGCCGAGTAAACTCTACCCTCCGAGACCGTTTCGAAATTCGCTCTGGCGAGTCATATGGTGGTGATTTCGAGAACCGGAGCGCAGCGGACATTTGGGTCCGTGAGCACCGGAAGCGCAGAAAACGCCGTCAGATGGCCGCCAGAGTAGAATTTCCAAACGGTCTCTCAGGACTTGGTGTGGGTGACCGTTCCCGCCGTTAGGATGCGCAGCACCCTGATCGCTTCCTCGCCGCTGGTGCGTGGCTCGGCCCGCGTCTCGATGCACTGGATGAAATGCTCAAGTTCGCGCGTCAGCGGCATGCCTTGCGCGACCGCGACATAGGACGGCTCATTGGTGGTGAACGCCCATTGGCCGCTGTCCTGCCACACCGCGTGACGGTAGACGGCAAGCTTGCGCTCCCATGGCTCGACATCGTCGAACACCGCCATCGCCTTGGTGCCGACCACGGTCAGCCGCCGCTCGCGATAGGGGTTGAGCCGTGACGCGAAGAGGTGGCTGCGCAGGCCGTTGGGAAAGCGCATGTGCAGATGCGCGAAGTCGCTGAGGTTGTCGAGCAGGGCCGCCCCCTCGCCGCGCACCTCGATCGGCTCGGTGCCGGTGATGGCCAGGATCATCGACAGATCGTGCGGCGCCAGGTCCCACAGCGCATCGTTCTCGGTGTGGAACTTGCCGAGGCCGAGCCGGTGCGAGTGGATATAGCGGACCTCGCCGAGTTCGCCCTTGTCGATCAGTCCCTTCAGCGTCTCGAAGGCGGGGTGGAAACGCAGGACATGTCCCACCATGAAGACGCGGCCATTGTCCTTGGCCGCCTGCACCGAGCGCTCGGCATCCGCGACCGTCAGCGCGATCGGCTTCTCCACCAGCAAATCCTTGCCGCTTTCGGCGGCGCGCACGGAAAGGTCGGCATGGAACTGCGGCGGCAAGGCCATGACGATGGCGTCGATGTCGTCGCGGACGAACAGCTGGTCGGGCTCGATCGCCAGGCAATCCTGTTCGCTGGCAAAACCTTCGGCACGGGCACGGTTGGCGTCCGAGACCGCGTGCAGCGCGCCGAGTGCCTTGAGGGTGCGGATATGGTTGCTGCCCCAGTATCCGCAACCGAGGACTGCAATGCGCGGCTTCATCTGTTTCAAACTCTAAAAACTCGTGGCCGAGACATAGCGACGTGCCCCTTCGAACTCAACCCCGGCGGCTGCAACCAAATTCGGCGCGGCAAAGCTTTTTTCGGCAACGAGAATATGCGGCGATATGGAATGCTTCGAAGCTTGACAGGCTCGCCCTCCCAACCTTATATCCGCGCGACCTTGGCGAAAGCCTCGAAATGCCTTTCCATCTAAGGCGGATTTCGGGCCTTTCGCCGCCCTGGCGGGGTAGCTCAGTTGGTTAGAGCACGGGAATCATAATCCTGGGGTCGGGGGTTCAAGTCCCTCTCCCGCTACCAGTTTCTCAATAAATATCAGAGGCTTACAGAGAGACGCGGCGGCTAAACCGCCCTCTCTCAGCGAATTTGCAGAACTCTCAGCCCCGTTCGAACAGCCGCCGGTATGCAGTGCCGAGGCGGGTCCATGCCGCTTGGCGCCGACAGATGGCTGGACCTTGAGGGTCTCGGCTCGCGCCGTCGACGAAATCAAGAATCGCACACTGGCTCAGATGGCGGCAGTACCAACGACGGCACCGATGCCGGCCGTCAGCGCCATGGCAAACGCACCCCAGAATGTGACACGGACTGTTGCCCTCAGCACATTGGCGCCGCCGGCCTTGGCCCCAATGGCACCCAGCACTGCCAGGAACAAGAGCGAGGCAACAGACACCGTTGCGGCAAGCCAGGCGGCCGGCGAAACAAGTGCCATCGCCAATGGCATGGCCGCGCCAACCGAAAATGCAGCCGCAGACGACAGCGCAGCTTGGATCGGTCTAGCCGTCGTCACCTCTGAAATACCGAGTTCGTCACGAGCGTGGGCGCCAAGCGCGTCCTTCGCCATCAATTGGTCGGCGACCTGAAAGGCAAGCGTTGGCTCCAATCCACGTTTGACATAGATCTCCGCAAGCTCCTGTCGCTCGGAATCTGGCTGCGTCGACAGTTCCCCTTTCTCACGCGCAAGGTCGGCTTGTTCGGTATCGGACTGCGAACTGACCGAGACATACTCGCCGGCCGCCATCGACATCGCGCCGGCGACTAGTCCGGCTACGCCGGCAACCAGAACATTGGAGGCCGCGGCATCGGCCGCCGCCACGCCAACGATGAGGCTAGCCGTCGACACAATGCCGTCATTGGCGCCGAGCACTGCGGCGCGCAACCAGCCGACGCGGGATATAAGGTGGTTTTCTTTGTGCAGCCGGCTCATGACATCACGGCGCGCGCCGTCCGGCAGGTCGCAGCATCCTGACCAGCACATCCGATTTCACATAGAAATGTTGCCACAGCGCTGCTGCGGCATGGAGGCCGACGACAATGATGATCACCGGCTTGGCGAGTTCGTGAATCTCCCCCATCGCTCTAAAGCTGAAGTACCATGCCAGCGCCCCGGTAATCGGCATCCCGAAAATGAAAAGATACAACAGGAAATGGGCGACTGCGGCAATCCGCTTCAACAGGACGCTTTCTTCAGGCGGCGCCGCAGGCACGCCATGCCGTAGACGGACCGCGAGCCGCCAGATCGCCAGCACCAGAACGGCCAGCCCGACATAGACATGAATGTTCGCGTTGAAGACGTCGCCAGCCGCAGGCTCGGCGCCGCGTGAGAACGCCCGGTAAGCCGGCTTGATGTCCTCGCCGATTACAAGCTGCAGGACGACTAGCACCGCGATTGTCCAATGCAGCACTATCTGGATTCCGGTGTAACTCGCCGGCTCGTTGGCAACAGTCATAGGCAGCTACCTCGCTTGAGAACCTTCCTACCTCGCTGCTTATGCGACCATGTTGATCCAGGACAAATCAATTTGCCGTCCCTACCATGAGCTTTAACGGCACCTCGCAGCTCGGCCTAGGCTGACAGCCAGTTGTCAGCTTGGTCGTGGGATATTGCCTTCCAAGCGGACCGGATAGCCCGCCCTGCGAGATTCAACGTGGAAACACATCCGATGAAACAGATTGCCTTGTCACTTTTCGTGATCGCCGCCTCGGGCGCTTATGTCTGGGATCAGGCCGGCAAGGATCCTGCAAACGATATGCTCGGCGAAGGGCTGCCGGCCGACGCAGCCGAAGCGCCTTCAGCGCAGCCAAAAGAGCCAGCACCCTTTGCGACTTTGCCGCTGCTTCGGACCTTGCCGGCGCCCGTCGAGCCCCGGTTCAGAACAAGGTTCCCGATTGCCCCGGAGACGACGGCTGGCATAGCAACGCCCGCCGAACGGCCAAATGATCCGGTCAAGCAAACAGTGGTTCAGGTGGCACCACAACCGTCGCGAGCGCCACTGGAGCAGGCACTGGCTCCGGCCGCCTCCGATCCTGCGCCATCGGTACCTTCATTCGCCGTAACTCCCGCCGTCTACATACCAGTCCCGCAGCCGAGGCCAGCATATCGGGATGCGCCGGCACGTGTCATCCGAGTGGGCATGAAGATCTATGCCGACGGCGTCTACACCGGCCCCACGGCCGATGCCTACTACGGCCTCATTCAGATTCAGGCCCTGGTACAGGGCGGGCAGCTTACCGCGCTGAAAGTGCTGAAATACCCATCCGACCGCCGCACCTCCATCAACATCAACAGGCAAGCGCTGCCCATGCTGCGCGACGAAGCGATCAGCGCCCAAAGCGCCAATGTCGACATTATTTCGGGCGCGACGCTAACCAGCAGGGCTTTCATCCAGTCGCTGCGCGGCGCGTTGAAGAAAGCGTCGTCATAGGTCCATGCGCGACACGCGAATCTTGATGGGCATGCCCATAACGGTCGACATCGGTGGCGCGTCGAGCGGTGAGTTGATCGACACGGTCTTCGGCTATTTCGAGTATATCGACCGGCGTTTCAGCACATACCGGGCCGACAGTGAGATCGCGGCCATCAACCGTGGCGACGTTCCGGTCGCCGATTGGAGCGGCGAGATGATGGAAGTGCTCGCTCTCGCCAGACAGACGAGAGACGAGACGGACGGATACTTCGATATTCGCAAGCCCGACGGATCGCTCGATCCTTCCGGCATCGTCAAGGGCTGGGCAATCCGCAATGCGGCAGGCATCGTTCAACGGGCCGGCATCAGCGATTTCTTCATCGAAGCGGGCGGCGATATCCAGTCCTGCGGCAAGAATGCCCGGGGCCAAGACTGGAGCGTCGGCATCCGCAATCCCTTCAACGCGGACGAGATCGTAAAGGTCGTCTATCCCCGCCGTCGCGGTGTGGCGACCTCCGGAACCTATGTCCGGGGTCAACACATCTACAACCCGCGCGGAAGTGGTGGCCCAATCCAGGACATCGTCAGCCTGACCGTCATCGGCGCCGACGTGCTCGACGCCGACCGGTTCGCCACCGCTGCCTTCGCCATGGGCCGCGACGGCATTCTCTTTATCGAGCAGACGGCAGGCCTGGAAGGCTATCTCATCGACGTCAACGGCCGCGCCACGCCGACAACCGGGTTCGGAGCCCTTTGCCAGCCATGATCAAAGCCATCGACCGATTTCTCGATCACCTGACCATGTATCGGCTGGTCCTCTACTATCTGATCACGTTGCTCAGCGCGGCGTTCGTGCTCGGCTTCGTCAAGCTGGTGCCACATGACCCGCTTGCACTCGCCTTCACGACGGCTTTGGCGCTGGCGGCCTGCTGGATTACCAACAAGGTTTTTGCGCGGATCTTTGCAGTCCCGGCCAACAACGAGTCCGTCTACATCACCGCGCTCATCCTGGCGCTTATCCTCAATCCGGTTGCGGTCACGGACATCAACGGGATCGCGGCGGTGGCATTCGCGTCCATCTGGGCGATATCATCCAAGTTCATTCTCGCCATCGGCCGGAAGCATCTTTTCAATCCGGCTGCGCTGGGCGTGGCGCTGTCCGCGCTGCTGCTCGACCAACCAGCCACCTGGTGGGTTGGTGGCAATCTGCCGCTGCTGCCGCTCGTGCTCTTCGGCGGCAGGCTCATTGTCCGCAAACTGCGCCGGCTTGATCTTGTCTCGACCTTTGTTGTCGTGGCGCTGGCCACCATTCTGGCAACCAGCGATCCATCGCAATACTGGACCGCGCTTGCCGAGACACTGGGTTCGTCGCCTCTGCTGTTCTTTGCCTTCGTGATGCTGACCGAGCCGCTGACCGCGCCGACGATGCGTTGGCCGCGTATCGCCTTTGCCGCCATCGTCGGCTTTCTGCTTGCTCCCAACATCCATATCGGCTCGTTCTATTTCACGCCGGAATTGGCATTGATTGCCGGCAACCTGTTTGCCTATGCGGCAGGCCCCAAAGGACGCTTCGTGCTGACTCTTGAACGCATCGAGCAGTCGGCGGTCGACAGCTTTGACTTCGTATTCCGGTCGCCGCGCAAGCTCGCCTTCGAGGCCGGCCAGTATCTCGAATGGACGCTTGGCCTCGATCGCGCCGACAATCGCGGCAACCGCCGCTATTTCACGGTCGCCTCGGCTCCGACTGAGGAAACCGTCCGCCTCGGCGTCAAGTTCTATCCGCAATCGAGCGCCTTCAAGCGCGAATTGATGACGATGAAGCCAGGCAGCACGATCCACGCCGCGCAACTGGCCGGCAATTTCACGCTGCCGGCCCGACGTGAAACCAAGATCGCGTTCCTGGCCGGAGGGATCGGCATCACGCCGTTCCGCTCGATGCTGCAATATCTCATCGACCGTAAAGAGCAGCGACCGATCGTCATCCTCTACGGAACCGAAGGCCAGCAGGACATCGCCTATCACGATGTGCTTGACGCGGCCAAGCAGGAACTGGGAATCAAGACGATCCATGCTGTGGCGAAAGGTGCTGAGCGCGGCCAGTATCCCGGCAACATCGACGAGCGCCTGATACGTCTGGCCACACCCGACTACCTCGAGCGCACTTTCTACATTTCCGGTCCGCAGGCGATGGTCAAGGCCCTGCGCCAGAAGCTGCTGGTCATGGGCGTGCGCCGTTCGAAGATAAAGGTCGACTACTTCCCGGGTTTTGCCTGAGCACGCTCAACTATGCCGCGGCAAGGAAATGGTCACCGCCAGGCCCGGATCGGCGTTAGCCATGGCAAGGCGTCCCCCATAGGCTTCGACGATGTCGGAAACGATGGCCAGGCCAAGACCGCTGCTGCCGCCCTTGCTGTCGAGCTGGACACCACGGAACAGAGCGGTTTCCCGATCGGCATCCGGTATACCCGGGCCATCATCGGTGACGGTGACGATCACCTCGGCGGTTGTGGCCGATGCATCGATGCGGATCGACGATTTCGCGTAGCGTGCCGCGTTCTCGATCAAATTGCCCAAAATTTCAGACAGGTCGCCTTCGTCGATTGGCGCAGTCAGATCCTCCGCGACATCCATCTTGAACGAAAGCTGCCTGCCAGTTGGCGTACGCTTGACGACGGCAATGACGCCGGCCGCGACCTCCGATACCCGGCAGGATGCCTCGCCGGAAACGCCGGGCGCGAGGCGGGCGCGCGCGAGCTCCCGCTCGACATGGCGCCGGATAGCTCCTGCGCTCTTCTCGATCTCGTCGGCCAGATCCGTCTCGCCTTTCTTGCGCAAGGCACGGATGTCAGCCGACAGGACCTGTAGCGGCGTCTTGAGGCCGTGCGCCAGATCGGTGGCGCGCGAACGGGCCCGAGCAAGAGCCTTCTCCTGGGCATTGAGAAGACGATTGATTTCGTCAGCGAGCGGCTGCACTTCGCTCGGTGCCACCACATCGAGCCGTGTCGTTCGCTGCGCAATCACGCTTCCGACGGCGGCCCGCAAGGTCTCCAGAGGTGCGAGACCGATCGTGATCTGGATGAAAAACGCGGCCATGAGAACTGCGGCGAACATCAAGAGAGCCGGAGCGAGGTCACGAACATATTCGCTTACAGATATCTCAACGGTGCGATGGTCTTCCGCCACGATGGCGCGAAAGGACCGATCTCCAGCGTCGATGATTGTACGCTCGACCGCAATGCTGAGTTCTCCCCCAGGACCCGTGAACTCCTCTACCGTACGCATCTCGCCACTTGCGCTGCGGGCAGGCAGGACCAGCTTGGCGTCCCACAAAGATCGCGAGCGTTCGAGACCGCCGGTGGCGACGTCTTCGACCTGCCAGTAGTAACCGGACAGCGGATTGGCGAAGCGCGGGTCGGTGAGCACCGGGGCCACCACCAAGTGACCGTCACTTGTGAAGCTCGTTGCGCCGATCAACTCATTGAGGTCGACCGTCAGCTCGCCCACAACGCGCCGCTCGACGTGAAGTTCGAACAAATAGCGCAAGCCGGCGCCGGCTATGGCGAGCGCGACAAGAATCGAGATCGTTGCCGCCAGCCACAGCCTGAAGCGGATCGAGTTGCCCATCAGGCAGGATCATCGGGCATCAGATACCCGAAGCCGCGCCGCGTTTCGATGACGCCACTCCCAAGCTTGCGACGCAAGCGCGCGACGATCACCTCGATCGTGTTCGGATCGCGGTCGTTCCCTGAATCGTAGAGATGCTCAGCAAGTTCGGTCGGCGCCACCACTCGGCCGGCATGGTGCATCAGAAATGCCAGGAGCCGGTACTCCAGCGGCGACAGGGAAACGGGAACGCCACGGAGCGAGATACGCATCTGGCGAGTATCCAGAAGCAACAGCCCGGACTTCAATATGGGTGCCGACTGCCCGGCCGAGCGCCGCAGGATTGCCCGCAATCGGGCGAGCAGTTCTTCCATCTCGAAAGGCTTGGGAAGGTAGTCGTCAGCACCGGAATTGATGCCGTCCACGCGTTCGGTCCACGTGCCTCTTGCGGTCAGGATGAGAACCGGAAACCTGCGCTCATTGGCCCGCCAGCGCTTCAAGACCGTCAGACCATCGAGCTTCGGCAACCCGAGGTCCAGGATCGCAGCATCGTAGTTTTCTACATCGCCTGCGAACCAGGCAGCCTCTCCATCGCGAACGATGTCGACCGCCATACCGGATGCCTTAAGGGCTATCGCGATATCGGCGGCGATACGGGGCTCGTCCTCGGCCAGGAGGATCTTCATCAGTCCCCCTCCCCTTCGCGCATGATGACACCGGCACCGGCGTCAACATCGACAGTCTTTCGCCGGCCATCGGCGCCGACGACTTGGAATCGGTAGACCCATTTGTTGGCCTTGCGGATGAGGTCAACCGCGACGATGTCGCCTGGAGCCTGCGCGCGAACAATATCGAGGATATTGGAAAGGCCCTTTATCTCGCCGTGTTCGTAGAGGTCCCGCGCCCTGTCATGATCGCCATCATCGTCCTCGTCAGCGCGCGCGGCGAGTGGCTGGGCCAGGACAAGCCCGGCCAGGCCCAGCATTGCGAGGCGCGTTAGGTTGACCATCATGAGCGAGGCATGTCGCACGTCGAAGCTTTCAATTTGCTGTCAACCATCCACAGCTGCCAGCAAGCAAAGGTTCCCTATCAGGGCCTCCTCGGGCCAATCATGGCCGCGCAGAAAAAAGGATGTCGAAACCATGCGTAATTCCCTGTTCTTACTCGTAGCACTCGGATGCTTCTCGACCTTTGCCCTGCCGGCAGCCGCTGAATCTGAAGAAGGTTCATGCGGAGCGTCATCCTCAATTGCCCCTGCCGGCCCAATCGATCTGGAGGCCATTCCCATGCAAGATGCCACCGGTCTCAAGGCGATCAAGGGCGTTGGCGATGACCACGAATGCGGCGACAGTTATGCTTCCAGTAAAGCTGTTTTCAGCAGCACTGACGAGGACGGCCAGGGGGACGGCGACTAATATCGAAAAGCTTATGCCCTGCCATTGAGCCGAGCGCCCGCTGATCAACTGCCCTATCGCCGAAACTTGCCCATTCTATCGCCGCGCCATCTCTTTGCCACTCCGGAGATCTTCTTGTCATGATTCCAGTCCAGCATATTCATCCCATGCTCGTGCATTTTCCCATTGTCCTCATCTACACACTGGTAGTGATCGACCTTGTGGCGCTCGCCCGTGGCAACACGGTAACCAAGCGTTCTGGCGCGGGGACGATTTCGACTTTTATCGCCCTCGCAGCCGGGGCTTTCGCCATTGGAACCTGGTTCTATGGCGGACTTGCCCTCGATCATGCCGAAGCGGCCGGCTTCAGCAGTGACATAGCGGAGATCCACGAGAGCCTGGGAGGCATCACAGCGTTCGCGTTTCTGATCTGGGGCCTTGTGAGGCTCGGCCTTTGGGTGCGGAATCGTGAACTGCGGCTACTGACCATTGCTATTCCTCTGATTGAAATTGGCGGAGCAATTCTGGTCACGGCGACGGCCTATTATGGTGGGCTGCTTGTCTACGAACTTGGCGTGAACGTCGCCAAGACCACGATTGCTGGTTGACTGGCACGCGCCCGGTTATTTGCAGCCCCAGCTTGGGTCATTTGTCTCGAGGGTAAAATGATTCAGATCAAGGCCCATCGCTCATGCGGCATCTAGGAAGCTGGGGAATGGAAATATCTCCGGAGAGCGACCATGCAAGCCGAAGCCATAATGAGCAAGCCAGTCATCTGCACGGACCCGTCTGCCTCGATCGCCGAGGTGGCCGGGCTGATGCTGTCCAAAAAGATCAGCGGCCTCCCTGTCATTAGTGGCGATGGCACGCTGGTGGGGATTGTCAGCGAAGGCGATTTCCTGCAGCGAGGAGAACTGGGCACGCAACAGAAGCGCTCGCGCTGGCTGGAGCTTCTGGTCAGCCCCGGAAAAGCCGCCGACGAATATGTCCGGGCCAATGGTCGACGGATCGAAGAGGTGATGTCCGACAGCGTCGTCACTGCATCTCCTGCCGCGTCACTCGCCGAGATCGTCGATCTCATGATGCACCACCACGTTAAACGCATCCCGATCGTGAAAAGTAGGAGAGTCGTCGGCATTATTACCCGCTCTGATATTGTGCGGGCATTGCTCAGCCTCCTTCCGGATGCCGAGCCCACAGCGATCGATGACCAACGGATACGACAGAGCATCATTGCCGAGCTTGCGAAGCAGAAATGGGCCGGCAAAGCCCTGATCAACGTGATGGTGGACAAGGGCGTGGCGAAACTCAGCGGCGCCATTTTCGACGAACGCGAGCGCCAGGCAGCCATCGTCGCCGCTGAAAATGTCGCAGGCGTCAGGTTCGTCGAAGACAATCTGTTTTGCGCAGATCCGGTCTCCGTGATCCTGGTTTCGTAGTCTTCTTGCCACGGCACTGGAGCAGCGCAAAAGTCCGCTGGGCGCATCCGTTTTTTATTGCTCGTCTGGCCACAAAAGCAAGCGCCGTATCAGCACCAGCTGCTGGTTGTTTCTGCTCTCCTGCCAAACGCCCCCCTGTCCTTGAGGCCCTCGGCCACGTCCTTGGGGTATATAGCGCTCGTCATGTTTGGCCAGCACGCTCTCCGCAACAACGACACCCGCGGCGGGGCCGAAGCCGCCCTCGGGGATCATGCCCTGCCCTCTCGGAGAGGTCAGGACGAATGCCGTGTACTTTGACGTCTGTCTGTTTGTCCGTCACGGAAAAGGTGATGTTGGCCCCCTTCAGCACGATTTGGTTCCTGAGGGGCGCCGCGCCACGATCACATAGGTGCGGGCAATTCAGTAATGAGACCCCAGCGTTGTCGTGTTTTTGCGAAGCGTCGCCAAACTCGACTTGTACCCTCTCCCGTCACGATCAAAGAACCAGCGCTTTGTCGCCTCCGATGCCAATAGGTAGAGCGCAGTGATGGAGGCAAGTCCGGCCAGCACCGGTAGCGGCAGAGGCACGAAGCCGAACCATGCCGCGAACGGCAGATAAGGGATCGCGATCGCGACAATTCCGACGGCTAGCGTGAGCCATGCAAGCAACGGGCTCGGGCGGCTCGCCCAGAAAGCTCCGTGCGTGCGCACGACGAGCACAATGGCGAGTTCCGTCAACAAGGATTCGACGAACCAGGCGGTCTGGAATGTCGACGCCGTTGCGTGAGCGAACAAAAGCAGGAAGGCGAAGGTTGCGAAGTCGAACAACGAGCTCACAAGGCCAAAGCTGATCATGAACCGCCGCACGAAGCTGATGTCCCAGTGGCGAGGCCGTCGCAGTTGGTCTTGATCGACATTGTCACTGGCGATGGCGAGTGAGGGAACGTCGGAAAGGAAATTGTTGAGCAGGATCTGCTTTGCCAGAAGCGGCAGGAAAGGCAGGAACAGCGAAGCGACGGCCATACTGATCATGTTGCCGAAATTGGCGCTGGTGGTGATCGAGATATATTTCATGGTGTTAGCGAACGTCTTGCGGCCGTCGTCGACGCCCCGCACCAGTACGCCGAGATCCTGCTTGAGGAGGATGATATCGGCCGCCTCGCGCGCGACATCGCATGCGCTGTCGACGGAGACACCGATGTCGGCCTCATGAAGCGCGGGCGCATCGTTGATACCGTTACCAAGATAGCCAACGACATGGCCTCTGCTCCGTAAGGCCTGGATGATGCGTTCTTTCTGGTTGGGATCGATCTCGACGAAGAGATCGGTGTCCTGCACTCCGGCAAAGAGAGCGCTCTTAGTCAGCTTCGACAGCTCCTCCCCGGTCAAGATCCGATCGCTGCGCAAGCCGACAGCTTGGGCAAGATGGGCGGCAACGTAGCGATTGTCGCCCGTAATGACCTTCACCGCGATGCCCCGGTGGGCGAGTTCGGCAAGCGTGTTCTTTACGCCTTCCTTGGGCGGGTCGAGGAAAAGCAGAAAACCGGCGAAAGCGAGATCGACCTCATCCTTCCTGCTGTAGGGACCGCAGCCTTCGAATCGACGCGTCGCTATCCCCAGGACGCGATATCCCTCCGCGCTCCAGCGCCGAAATATCTTGTCGATCGCCGCGCGGTGAGCGTCTTCGAGAGGTTCCAGGCCTTTCGCTGTGCCGACGAAGCTGCAGGTTTCGAGGACGTTCTGTACCGCGCCTTTCGTGATCAGGAGGTCGCCACCGTCCTTGCTTCGCACAACAACGGAGAGGCGCTTGCGAATGAAATCGTAAGGCAGTTCGTCAACCTTGGTGAAAGCACCCAATGAAGCGCTCCCACCCCCCGCAATGGCCTCATCGAGCGGATTCTTCAGTCCGGTCTGTAGGGTGGCGTTGAGACGAGCCCAAAGCAGGATCTCCTCAGACGGATTACCATCGACATCGAACCATCCATCGAGGTGGATTACACCTTTCGTCAGCGTACCTGTCTTATCGGTGCACAGCAGATCCATGCTGCCGAGATTCTCGATGGCATCGAGGCGGCGCACGATGACTCCGTTGGCAGCCATGGCGCGGGCGCCACGAGCAAGCGTTACGCTGATAATGGCCGGGAGCAGCTCCGGGGTGAGGCCGACCGCGAGAGCCAGCGAAAACAACAGCGATTCAATCAGCGGACGATGCAGCATCAGATTTGCAAAAAACACCATGATGACGATCGCCAGCATGATCTCGGTCATCAGATAGCCAAACAATCTGATACCCCGGGCAAAACCCGTTTCCGGGATTTGTCGCTCCAATGCCGCTGCGATGGAGGCGAATTCGGTGTGGGCGCCGGTCGCGGCCGCAAGTACGGTTGCAGTGCCGCTGCGCACGGATGTGCCGGTAAACACCGCATTGTTGCGTTGGGCGACGGGCGCATCGGGGTCTGATCGCCCCGCCGCCTTCAAGACGGGGAAGGTTTCGCCGGTCAGCACCGCCTCGCTGACGTTGAAATCCAGCGCCTCGAGGATGATACCATCGGCGGGTATGAGGTTTCCGGCCGACAGCCGGATGAGATCGCCCGGCACAATTTCTTCAGCAGAAACGGAGGATTCGAGGCCGTCGCGCAGCACGATAGCCTTGCGTGAGATACGCTGTTTAAGAGCCTCTGTCGCTCGCGACGCCCCATATTCCTGGGTGAAGCTGAGAACGCAACTTGCCAGCACGATCGCCCCGATGATTGCGGCCTCCTGACCTTCGCCGACGAAGGCCGAAACGATGGCTGCGAAGATCAGGATCAGGACGAGTGGGCTGCGGAACTGGCGAACAAACACGGTAAGCGCCGACGCGCCTGGCTTCAACGCCGGCATATTTGCGCCGTATCTGACGAGCCGAGAGGCGGCCTCGGATCCTGCCAGCCCAGACGTGGCGGACGTCGCCAAGCGTCTCACGAGCTCATCGCTGGTGATCGACCAATAGGGACTTGCGGCCGCCGTGACGGATTCCTGGTCCACGCTCGGAGACACGATATTCGATTCCATCAATATGACAGGAAACGGTTGATGCTGGTCTCTTCAATCAGCGTACGGGTGACGCCACCAAACGCCCATTCGCGCAGGCGGCTATGGCCATAGGCGCCTGAGACGATCATATCGGCTTGGATCGAGCGTGCGAATGTCAACAACTGCTCGCCGTCGACTTCACCGATGATCAGTTCCGTCTGGGCCATAATGCCATGGTGCTCAAGATAGACCGCCACATCGGCGAGGCTGTCACGAACGCTGTCGTCGCCGTTGCTGGCGATCGTGGCGACGACAACCTCATTGGCCTTGGCCAAAAAGGGCAAGGCATCCGCCACCGCCCGGCGCGCCTCCCTGGTATCTTTCCAGGCAACCAGGACCGTGTTAGCGCGAAGGTGTTCGACGTTGTTTCCGATGACTAGGACTGGCCGGCCGATGCCGAGCGCCAGGCTGCCAACATCGGCGGCGCGAAACACGTCGTCTCCCGACGCACCGGTCACGACAAGGTCGGCTGCGCGGGCGAAAACGCTGAGGAACCGGGTCGGGCTGCAGATGGCTTGGCCCCATTCGCTTGTGATCGAAGCCGGGACCAGGCTTTCGAACTCGGCACGCAGTTCGGCAATACGCTTTTCGATTTCGGTTCGCTGAATCTGCATGACCTCGCCTTCGTAGACCATGCCTTCGCCTGTCGCGACCAGAGGCGGAACATCCGCCGCCGCCAGACCAATGAGATGGGCGCCAAAACGCTCTGCGAGTTCGATACCTACTTTCACAATGGCAGCAGGGGGCGCGTCGACCGCGAGATTCGCTATTATGGACTTATAGGACATTGGACGCGCCTTTCACTCAAGCGATTTGGACGCGCTATGAATTGCATTCACTGGCGATGGCTTCCTTGATGCGCGTCAAAGAACCGGTCAATTGCTTTTGCATCTACACTTCGGCCTCGATCCATTTTGTCTCTGATCGGAGAAGTGATAGTTAGGCCTTCTTTATGTGTCTCGAGACTAGGAACCGCAGGTGATCCAAGACGAAGCATTCAGTTTGACACCTGGCGGGACGACGCTGAAATCCCTGTTGTCGCAAATGTTCGAGCAAGCTCCCGGATTCATGGCCCTGATACGTGAGCCTGACCATGTATTCGTGCTGACCAATGCCGCCTACCAGCATCTCGTTGGCGATCGGCAGGTTATTGGAAAATCGGCGCGCGAGGCCTTTCCCGAACTCGAGAGGCACGAATTTCTCGAACGGCTCGACCGTGTGTACATGACCGGCCAGCCCTATAGCGGCAAAGGCGTGAAGGTCGGCTTCCGCAACAGCAGTGATGGGCCAATTGAAGAGCGCATCCTGGATTTTGTCTATCAGCCGATCAAGGCCGACGATGGGCGAATTACCGCCATCTTCATTGAAGGCACGGATGTCAGCGACCTCTCATTTGCGAATGCTGCGCTTCTGTTGCGCGAAGATCATCTGCGTTCAATCTTGGCGACCGTGCCCGATGCGATGGTCGTCATTGACGAGCAAGGCAGTATCCAGTCCTTCAGCACGGCTGCCGAAACGCTGTTCGGTTACCAGTCAGGCGAGGTCATCGGACGGAATGTCAAAATGCTGATGCCGGCGCCATATCGCGAAGAGCACGATGCCTATCTGCTTCGGTACCTGACGACGGGAGAGCGCCGGATCATCGGGCTCGGCCGGACCGTGACCGGGGCGCGCAAAGATGGCACGACTTTCCCGATGGAACTTTCCGTCGGCGAAATGCACCCGGGAACCGGACGCTTCTTTACCGGCTTTTGCCGCGACCTGACCGAACGTCATCGCGCGGAAGCAAGAATTCAGGAACAGCAGCAGGAGCTTCTGCACATGGCGCGGTTTACCGCGCTTGGCGAGATGGCATCGACGCTTGCCCATGAGATCAACCAACCGCTGACAGCCATCACGAATTACCTGAAGGGCAGCCGACGGCTTCTCGAGAATAGCGAGGAAAAGAACGCGCCGATGCTGCGGGATGCCGTGGAAAAGGCCGCCGAGCAGGCCCTGCGGGCAGGCGACGTCATTCGACATCTGCGCGATTTCGTTGCCAGGGGCGAAAGCGAGCGTCAGGTGGAACGACTGCCGGCGCTGATTGAGGAGGCCTCGTCGCTCGCCTTGGTCGGCGCAAGGGAGATCAACGTCCAGGTCAGCTACAAGCTCGATCCTGCCGCGGAACTGGTGTTGACCGACCGCATTCAGATTCAGCAGGTTCTCCTCAATCTGATGCGCAACGCGGTGGAGGCCATGCAGGAAACGCCGCGCCGTGAATTGAAAATCACAACCGTTGCCCGGGATGATGGCATGGCTGAAGTGAGCGTGATCGATACCGGTCCGGGGCTCGCGCCCGAGGTTTCGGCGCAACTCTTCCAGCCATTTGTGACCACCAAGAAGCAGGGTATGGGTGTCGGCCTCTCCATCTGCCGCACCATCGTTGAATCGCACGGCGGTCACATCTGGGCCGAGGCAATGGCAACGGGTGGCACCGCTTTTCGGTTCACCTTACGCATCATTGAGAAGGATGAGGTCACAAATGGCCGACAGTGATCTGGTCCACGTCGTCGACGACGATGTGGATGTTCGCAAGTCGCTTGGCTTTCTTCTGGCAACGGCTGACTTTGCCGTGCGCCTGCATGAATCGGCGACCGCTTTTCTCGCAGCAGCGAGTGGCCATCTCGACGGCTGCATCGTCACTGACGTGCGCATGCCGGGAATAGACGGCATCGAATTGCTACGGCAACTCAGAACAGGTGGACATAAGATTCCGGTCATCGTCATGACCGGCCATGCCGACGTGGCGCTCGCCGTTCAGGCCATGAAGGAAGGCGCTTCCGATTTCATCGAAAAGCCGTTCGATGACGAGATGCTGATCCTGGCGATCCGCTCTGCACTGGCCAACCGGAACGAGGCGAACGCGGCGCATCCCCAGTCTGCGGATATCCGCGAGCGTCTGTCGACCTTGTCAGACCGCGAGCACCAGGTACTGGACGGGCTTGTTTCCGGTCTGCCCAACAAGACGATCGCCTACGATCTGGGGATCAGTCCGCGCACGGTCGAAATCCACCGGGCCAATGTGATGAGCAAAATGGCGGCAAGCAGTCTGTCGCACCTGGTGCGTATGGCGCTGATCGTGGAATCCAGATCTTAAGGAGAGTCCTCGAGAGGTTTGCGAATCCTGACTTCGGTCCCTTCCCAGTCGCGCCAATGGGTCGGTCGGATATCGACCCGGGCACCACTGGCAGCATTCTTCCAGCCCTCCTTCTCCCTTCTGCAGGCAAACACAAGCGCGTGCTCGCCGTCTTCGTCGATGACGGCCAGTTTGAGATCGCGACCAAAGGGAGCGCTTAGGATTGGTTCCCACATCGAATCAAAATCTTCGCAAATAGTGTGGTACGCTTTGATCTGCATCATTTTCTGAAATCGTCTGCCACGCAGGCGCTATTGCCGGCGTCGAACCGATGTCGATAACGGTTCCTACCGCAGACGCGATCATATGCCGGTCGCGGGCAACGCAATTGATCGCGATCGCAGCGCCCATACCGGATCCGACGTCCATGGCGATAGGCACCTTTCCCTGAACCGATTCATGACCTCGCTTTGGCGATGCGCGGCCATCTTAAGCGGGCTGCCTAACCAGAATTTGGTCCGCGTCAAACACCGTACAATCGCGGCATCTGCGTCATAGGCCGATTGATCGTGATCAAGGACTGCGCCGCGCAGGGGCATATCGTTCGACGCTACAGGGAGAATCGCGATGCACTATATCAAGGTTGATGAAGCGCTATGGGCTTCCAGCATGTTGCCGGAGGGCATCCTGGAACGCTGGTTCATTGCCAGCGGTGACACAATCAAGGCCGGAGAACGCATAGCTGAAGTTCGCGTTGAAGACGCACTGCACGAGATTGTCGCGCCGGCAGCTGGTCGCGCGACCATTGTCGCATCAGCGAGTGCGGTCATTGAACCTGGGTCTGTCCTCGCAATCCTGGAGTCGCAGCCGGCTTAACGCCGTCGGTGACATCGGAGAATGATTGCATTTACCCCTCAACGATATACGCAAGGATGTTCCGGAATGCAGACCCAACATGCCGTCGCCTGGCTGGACCATCGCGAAGCCAAAGTGTTCTTCTTCAATCGCGAGACAACCGAAAGCCTAAAGCTTGCCACCACGCTTGCGCATCATCAAATCCACAACAAGGCAGGCACCATCGACGGCAAGCGTGCGCCGGAAGACCAGTCCTTCTACCACGACATCGTCACAGCCCTGCAGCCGGCGAAGGAATGGCTAATCGTAGGGCCGGGATCGGCAAAAGACGAGCTGGCAAAACATATACGCGACCGCCACTTGAACGATCGTATCGTCGGCGTCGAACCTGCCGATCATCCTACGGAGGCCCAGATCGTGGCGCATGCTCGCTCGTTCTTCCATGCCGCCGACCGGATGTTGCCCTAGTCGCTTCGCCGGGTTTGCGGCTCGCAATCAGCCGCGAGATCGATCGCCCCTTGGTACGATTGATGCACTAAGGCTCGATCGCCTGCAGCATTTGAAGCGTGGGTCACGGCTCCTGCAGGGTGCTGATGTAGGCGATGATTGCCTCGATCTGGTCGGGGCTTGCGATCCACTCAGGCATGTCCGGGTGGCCAGTCGAAATCCCCTCGGCGAGGGCCTCCTCGAGATCAGTGATCGGATAGCGCTTTGACAAGGTACGGAACGCCGGGGCGTCAGGATGACTGCTCGCGTCGGTTTTTCCAATGGCGTGGCAGCGGGCGCAATTGACTTCCACCAACCCCTTGCCATGCTCCGTCACGCTGTCGGCCGAGGCGGGCTGCACATATCCGAGTAACACCAGTGCGAGTACGGAAGCCCTAAGACGACCATGCCTGTAAACGGTGTTCATGTTGTCTGACGATCTCCGCATTGCCGGTCTACGCGACTGTCTTCGCCGCGGCATTCTCGATCGCGATCCTGGCGCCCTTGCGCATGTGTCTGGCTGTTTCGGAGGCGAGCCGGGAGGTCAGTGTGGCGACGTTGCCAGCTTCGGTCACGTATTGCGATGTCGCATTCTGCAGGAAAGCGGCGAAGGTGTCGAAGGCGTCATTGAACTGCGTACCCGTGATCAAGTCATCGGCCAGTTTGGCGTCCTGTTCACAACGATGCTTCAGAAACGCCAGCGCCTCGACGTTATAGCGCATCATCGCCTTGAAGGCGTGCAAGTGAAGGGATGCAGCAGTGAGGAAGAATTTCTGACCATTCTCCGCCATCGGCAACAACGGCATGTCCAAAGACAACAGTTCGGTCCGAGTGTGCATTATCGATTGCTCCGTTCCGACGACATGCAAAGGAAAGCCGCCAACTGGCAAATCTGACGCCATTGCTCGCCATGTCCTTGATCAGGATCAACCGTTTCACCCCTGCCCGAAATACAGAGCCGGCAACGGAATTCGATGCCGCGCTTGATACGCATCAAGGTGTTCGTCGCCTTTTTGGGCTAACTCGCTTCATGCCCTCAAGCGACGGTCACCGAGGCAAATCATCGTGGCAGTTCCTGTTTCACCGCAGGAGACAGTTGCTGACCTGGCACGGGAAGCCGATCGTGTGGTCTGCCTTAGTCAGCCAGGAGATTTCCGTGCCCTGGGCTATCACTATTTGCTGTATTTGCTGTTTCCTCCGCTCTCCGACAGCGATGTCGCCGCTGGGATGGACGAGGCTATTCGGTCGCAAAAAGCCTGACAGCATCGAAGTGCGCAACACGCGGCTGGCCATGGCTCAAAAGCCACCACAAAATCAAAGACACGGGACAACCGCGAGAAATAGGAGGTCACATCATGCTGATCCGCACGCTTTCTGCCTTGGAAAGCACGAAAATCCTGACGGCCAATCGCGTTGGCCGCCTGGCATGCGCAAGGGATAAGCAGCCCTACGTCGTGCCCATTTACTACGCCCATGCGGATGCTCATCTTTACGCGTTCTCAATGCCGGGCAAGAAGATCGAATGGATGCGGGCCAATCCACTGGTGTCCGTCCAGGTCGATGAACATGGCCAAGGGCGAGGATGGAGAAGCGTCGTTGTTGACGGCCGATATGAAGAATTGCCTGACCGGATCGGCCTAAAGCTCCAGCGGGACCATGCCTGGTCGGTGTTGAGCAAGCACTCCGACTGGTGGGAGCCGGGCTCACTCAAGCCCGTCATTCCTCCCACGGCCGACAGTGCACCGCATGTTTTCTTTCGTATCCTGATCGAGCAGGTATCCGGACGGGAAGCGAGCGAGTAGTCGGCCCATCAAGGCTTGCGAGTGACGAAAAGGGCCGGCGCAATCTGCACCGGCCCTTTTCTCCTGCCGTAGAATTGCTATCGCGCCATCAAGACCGGCAACGACTGACCCGCAAGCATTGACTTGGTGACACCTCCAAAAATGCGTTCGCGCAACCGGGAGTGACCATAGGCGCCCATCACCATCAACTCTGCAGCAACATCGACAGCATGCTGGCTAAGCACGTCGGCAACCGAATGATTCGCGCTCGGCAGCCGATCGACCGTAACCTTCACGCCGTGCCGGGCAAGATAGGCCGCGGCGTCTGCACCTGGCTCCTCACCATGATGGAACTCATTTTCAATGGGATCGACGATGACAAGGCGCACATCTTCGGCGCCTTTCAGCATGTCGAGCGACTCGCGGACGGCGCGCGATGACTCAAGACGGTCGTCCCATGCAACGAGGATGCGTTTCGCCTTCAGCGTCGGGCGCGAGCCCTCGGGAACAAGCAGAATGGGCTTTCCCGATGAAAACAGTGTTCCCTCGATGACTTTGTCCCTCAGCGCATGGCTTGCCAGCAGATCCGGTCCCAGAATGGTCAGGTCGGCGTAGCGGGCACGCCTTCCGATGACGTCGTCTGCCCATCCCATGTCGGGATAGTCGTCACTCAGATCAGCAGACACGGCGCTCTGGGCGAGAAACCCGGCGACGTTCGCAATTCGTTTCTCGAGCCTTTTCAACTCGGCTTGCCGCTCCTCAAGCCAGGCAGGCGAGACGACAGCGGCATACTCGCCGCCCGAGGGCGGTGCTGCCAGTTCGAGCACGAGCACGGAGAGATGGGCACCGACCTGTTCGCAAAGGTTGGCGGCGAGCTTCAGATCGCCCTCGCCCTGGTTCGGTCCGGTAACCGTAAGCAGTGTCTTGAAAGTCACGGCGGCAACTCCTGATTTCGATTGAAGGGTCAGTCGTGGTTTTCAGTCACTAGCGAGGGCGGCTAGCGCGTTCATTGAGTTGAATCAAACACCGTGACCGCGGCGGCATTGATCCGCATCAACGCGCTGCCAAAGCGAGGCGGTAGATTTCAGCCAATCAATCGAGGAAACACACATGAGATTCCTGATCGCGGCGGCTCTGGCAGGATTGGTTTTTGACGCGGCCACCGCCCGGGAACTCGGCGACGGCAAGGCGGAATACATGAACTCATGCGCCGTCTGCCATGGTCCTGAAGGCAAGGGCGATGGACCGTTGGGCGACGAGTTGTTGAAGCGGCCGAGCGACCTGACGCGCCTCTCCAGGCGCAATGGCGGCGAATTCCCTTACTGGCGCGTCTTTGCCATGATCGATGGCCGCGGCATGGTGCCCGCGCATGGCGATCGCGATATGCCGGTGTGGGGCAACCAGTTCCTGCCTGGCGACGTGACGAAATATGGCCCTAACGCCGGCGAAATCGTCACCAGGGAGCGGATCCATGATCTGGCCGGTTATGTCGAGACGCTGCAGCAATGAAGCAGAAGGCGCAGTCGGTCTCCGCGCGACAAGGCGTCGAAGAGGCCTATGCCCCTGGCATTCTTTTCTACGTCTGGGCCCGTCGCGAGACCAATCAACGCGTGTTCCATCCTGTCGAAGCAGGGCTCGCCGTCGCCCTTGTCGCTGCCGGTGTCGCCGCAGCCTACCTCATCTGGAACGGGAGCATTAGCCCACTATGAACGCACCTATCACCACGACCAAGCTTGGCGCTTTTTCTGAAGTCGGCCGACTCCGCGAGGTGCTCGTCCACCGCCCCGACCTCAGCCTGCAAAGGCTGACACCGGAGAACTGTAAGGCGCTGCTCTTCGACGATGTGCTTTGGGTCAAGAAGGCACGTCAGGAGCATGATGTTTTCGTCGATGCGTTGCGTGAGCGGGGCGTGCTGGTGCATTCGTTCGGGAGACTACTGGCCGAGACGGTCGGCCTGGTCGAGGCCCGTGAATGGCTTCTCGATCGTCGGGTCCATCCCGGCGTCGTCGGGCTCGACATGGTCGACGAACTGCGCGGATGGCTCGATGAAATGCCGTCAGAGTTGCTTGCGTCCTACCTTGTCGGGGGCATTGCCCGGGCGGAGCTTCCTTTCGAGCCCAAGGGCCTGACGGGAATGACGCTCGCCCCCCAGGATTTTGTGCTGCCGCCATTGCCGAACCAGCTGTTCACCCGCGACAGTTCCTGCTGGATCTACGGCTCGGTATCCGTCAATTCCATGTATTGGGTGGCGCGGCGCCCCGAAGCGGCCAATGTCGAGGCTGTCTACCGCTTCCATCCTCGCTTTCGCGACAGCGGTATTCCTTTCGTGTCGCCGGACCTGGGGACCGGCACCAGCCTTGAAGGCGGCGACGTTATGCCTATTGGTAGCGGGACTGTTCTCGTCGGCATGGGGGAGCGCACCACGCCGCAAGCCGTTGGCGATCTGGCCCGCAAGCTGTTTGCAGCCGGCGAGGCGACACGCGTGATTGCCGCCTTGATGCCGCGCGACCGCAGTTTCATGCATCTCGACACCGTCTTCACCTTCTGCGATCGCGATCTTGTGACCTTGTATCCGCCGGTGGTCGACCGGTTGCGCACCTTCTCGCTGCGTCCTGGCGATGGCGAGGCGGCGGTCGACATCACCGATGAGGCAAAACCATTCACGGCTGTTGTTGCCGAAGCCCTTGGGCTGAAAACGCTGCGCATCATCGCCACCGGTGGCGACCGCTACGAGGCCGAGCGCGAACAATGGGACGATGGCAACAATGTCGTTGCCGTCGAGCCCGGCGTGGTCATCGGCTACGACCGCAACGTCTACACCAACACGCTTTTGCGCCACGCAGGCGTCGAAGTGATCACCGTCGAGGGGGCTGAACTCAGCCGCGGCCGCGGCGGCGGCCATTGTATGACCTGTCCGATCGCTCGCGACGCGATTTGATACCTGAAAGGAATTCTCCATGTCGACCAATCTTCACGGCCGCTCCGTCCTGACGCTGGACGATCTCAGCGCCGAGGAAATCCGTTTTCTTCTCAAGCTGGCCGCCGATCTCAAGGCAGCCAAGCTCGCCGGCCACGAGATACCGCGTCTGGTTAGGAAAAACATCGCCCTGATCTTCGAGAAGGATTCGACGCGCACGCGCACGGGTTTCGAAGTCGCGGCCTACGACCAGGGCGCGCACGTCACTTACTTTGGCCCCAGCGGCAGCCATATTGGCCACAAGGAATCCATGAAGGATACAGCGCGTGTGCTCGGCCGCATGTATGACGCGATCGAATATCGCGGCTTTGGCCAGCACCAGGCTGAATTGCTTGCCGCGCATGCCGGCGTGCCCGTCTACAACGGCCTCACCGACGAAGCGCATCCGACGCAGATCCTCGCCGATCTCATGACCATGCGCGAATACACGCACAAGCATCTTTCGGACATGACAGTCACCTTCGTCGGTGAAGGCCGGGACAATGTCGCGTTGTCGCTGGCATTAGGCGCAGCCAAGGTCGGTATCGACATGCGCATCGCTTCGCCGAAGGAACTTTGGCCGGACGAGGAATTCTGCGCCCATGTCCGGAACCTGGCTCAACGCAGCGGTGGCCGTTTCCGGCTCGACGAGAATGTGACGGCCTGCGTCCAGGAGGCAGATTTCATCTACACCGACGTGTGGATGTCGATGGGCGAGGACAAATCGGCCTGGGCTGAGCGCATCCGGCTTTTGGCGCCCTACCGCGTCACCAGCGAGGTGATGGCTGCCGCCGGCAATCCCCATGTCAAATTCATGCATTGCCTTCCGGCATTCCACGACACCGATACCGAGATCGGCGCATTCATCGCGAAGGAATATGGCATCGATTGCATGGAGGTCACCGACGAGGTGTTCGAATCGGCTGCGTCGATCGTCTTCGACCAAGCCGAAAACCGGATGCACACGATCAAGGCGCTGCTCGTCGCCACGATCGGCAATTGAGATGCTGATCGTCGTTGCGCTCGGCGGAAACGCCCTGCTGCGTCGTGGAGAACCGATGACGGCGGAGAATCAGCGCGCCAACATCAAACGCGCCGCATCCGTGCTCGCGGAACTCATCGGCGAAGGACACTCGGTTGTAGTTACGCACGGCAACGGCCCGCAAGTGGGCCTGCTCGCGCTCCAGGCAGCTGCCAACCCGGGCGACGGGGCGTTTCCACTCGACGTGCTCGGGGCCGAGAGCGCCGGCATGATCGGATATGTGATCGAGCAGGAACTCGGCAACCTCCTCAAGCGAAGGCTGTTCGCGACCCTGCTGACACAGGTGACAGTGGACCCGCACGATCCGGCTTTCGTTCATCCGACGAAGCCGATCGGTCCGGTCTACGATGAGGCAACCGCACATAGGCTTGCCAATGAGCGAGGCTGGCAGATAGCGCCCGATGGCGACAAATGGCGCCGCGTCGTGCCTTCGCCCAAGCCGCTGGTGATCCTGGAAGCATCGGTGATCTCGTTCCTGGTCGAGCGCGGCGTGATCGTCATCTGCACCGGCGGCGGCGGGGTTCCAGTAATAGCCCGTGACGACGGCAGTTTTTGCGGTGTGGAAGCGGTTATCGACAAGGATCTGGCAAGCTCGCTTCTCGCTCGCGAGTTGAAGGCAGACATGCTGCTGATGCTGACGGATGTCGACGCCGTCTATGCCGACTACGGAACAGCAGCCGCTCGGGCACTCCGGAGCGTGAGCCCCAAGGAGCTATCGGGGAGGACTTTTCCGGCCGGCTCCATGGGGCCAAAGGTCAGCGCTGCAATCGAATTCATTGAAGCGACAGGCAAGTCTGCTGCAATCGGCAAGCTCGATAACGCCCTTGAAATTGTCAGAGGGCAACGCGGCACCTGGTTCGAAGCCAGCGCTCTATTCCCCCAGAAATCTTGGGCTACCGGCACGACACCGAGGACGTAATTGGTGCCATAGCCTTTGGCGCCTTTCGGGCACATCGTACGGGAGAAATACCCGCGCGGGTTCACGTGCGCAGCACCCGGTAGATCGCGGGGATGACCAGCACCGTCAGCAGCGTCGAGGAGGCCAGGCCGAACAGCAGCGAGATCGCGAGCCCCTGGAAGATCGGATCGGTCAGGATCACCGCCGCGCCGATCATGGCGGCAAGTGCCGTCAGCAGGATCGGCTTGAACCTGATCGCGCCGGCCTCGATCAGGATCTCGCCCAAGGGCCTGCCCGGTGATGCCGCGTGCCGGATGAAGTCGACCAGCAGGATCGAATTGCGCACGATGATGCCGGCCAGCGCGATGAAGCCTATCATCGAGGTAGCGGTAAACGGCGCACCGAACAGCCAGTGTCCGCCGAGGATGCCGATGAAGGTCAGGGGGATCGGCGTCAGGATCACCAGTGGTACCTTGAACGAGCCGAACTGGGCGACGACCAGGATGTAGATGCCAAGCAGCGCGACGCCGAAGGCTGCGCCCATGTCGCGGAAGGTCACCCAGGTGACTTCCCATTCGCCGTCCCACAGAAGCGTCGCCCGGCTCTCATCCTCCGGCTGGCCGTGCAGCGAGATTGCGGGTTTCTGCAGGCCGGTCCAGTCCTGAGCGTCGATGGCCTTGCTGACCGCGAGCATGCCGTACAGCGGCGCTTCGAAGCTGCCGGCAAGTTCGGCTGTCACCATTTCGACGGCGCGGCCATTGTGCCGGAACACCGGGAAAGAGGCGCGTTCCGGCGCCACGCGCACGACGTCGCCCAACTCGACGACGCCGCGGTCGCCAGGCAGTACATTCGCCGGAATGGGCGTGGTCAGGAAGCGCTCGTCGAGCGTCCTCTCGCCCTTCTTCCGCTCGATGCGGATCGGGATCGGCTGGCGGCCGCCGCCGCGATGCGAATAGCCGACGGTCTTGCCGCCGTTGAGGATGGCGATCGTATCGAACACGTCGCTCTCCTCGACATGGAAGAACTCGGCATTGTCGGTAGAAACCGTGGTGCGCAGCCGGCGCGCCGGCTGTCCCCAGGAATTGTCGACATCCACGATGAACGGCACCGAACGAAAGGCCGCCTCGACCTTGGCCGCAACCATACGGCGCGTCTCGCCGCCTGGCCCGTAGATCTCGGCCAGCAATGTCGCCATGACGGGTGGTCCCGGCGGCGGCTCGACGACCTTCAGGCTGGTGCCCGCGGGAACGGCGATCGAGGCGATGCGGCGGCGAATGTCCAGCGCGATGTCGTGGCTGGAATGGCTGCGTTCCGACTTCGGCGAGAGGTTGATCGCGACATCGCCCTGCTGCGGCGCGCTGCGCAGAAAGGAGTGCCTGACAAGACCGTTGAAGTTGAATGGCGCCGGGATGGCATGTTCAAGTGGGGAAGCAAACGAGCCTTCGAACCGCTCCCGGAACCAAAGGAGTTGGTGGACGCATTACTTAATGAATTGCGCTTCGCCCCAGCACAGCACGCTGCCATTGAACGGCAGGCGGCCCTATGGAGAAACCTATGACAGATGCGATACCGACAGTCGTCCTAGATATGCTCAAGGAGGTCTGGAAGGAGGCCGATGACCGTTCAGCATTCGACTATCCTTTTCAAAGGCGCGCGAACGATCCCTCCTTCTATTCTATCGGCGCGACGATCCAGAACACGACAACAATGGAGTTCTGGCACTGGAAGTTGCCAAATTGGCGAAGCTACCCATTTTCGACGGGCTGATCGGTGAGACGAAGGAAGGCTACTCCTTCAATAAACATGCGCAGCATGCGCTCACTGATTTTTGTAGTGAGGTCTATGCCGCTTGGGCGAAGTTTGAGGGGCGACTGAAAACGATGAAATAGACGACCTGCTTTCTTGACCGCAAAAAGCTCGCGATCCTACATCGATGGTCCACCAAAATCACGGGGACGCCAATGCTCACATCTGATCAAATCGCGAATGCAAAACTCACTACGCCCTACATTGGCCGTGACCACCGTCACGAGCACGGCAGCATAGAACCAAAATGCATGGATGAGGGGGAACCGGTGTACTGCTGCACTAGCAGCTAGTCCGGGCTGAGTGACATACAGAGACATCCCCGGACATTTGGCTCCGCTTGGATGTCTTTCTCGGACAATGCCTCGCAATACCAACCTTGAGGACATACCGAAATCCTAAGATGTTGAGTGGCCAACAGGCTGAATTGCATAAGCTATCTGGTGAGGCAGGCAAGCCACGGTTTGCGAACGCTGTCCCAATTCCGGGACGACATGTCACGCTATATCCCCGCAACATGTGCAACTCGATATCGATTGGATACTGAACCTCAGCTACCGGGCCTTCATTTTGGCGAGCCGCTCCTCCAACCGTCTAGTGATCGTCTTGTCTGTCAGCGGTATGTAGAAAACTGAATTCGCAACGTTCGTGGTCATAATCGCAGCGATAAGCTCGCCGTTCTGAAAGCTCTCAACGAGATACAAAGTCATATGGTCTCCGACCACCTCGTCCACGTAATAATAGCGAAGGGAATGGTAGAGAAAATAGAATTTTCCGACCTCGAGTGACGCCCCGCCAAGTGGCAACGTCGAAAGGTCTGTTTCGAATTTCTGCCGGTCAGCACGTTCTCATATGAAACCTGAGCCGAAACAGCCGACAGCTCTACTCTGACGTCAGCATCTAGTACGCGGGCACGGATGCGCTTGATTTCCACCTCTATCGCCGCGACCACCCCGGACCTGAAAAAGTAGTTGTCCGGTGGAGTAACCGAGCGACCGAATACCACCCGGCGGACGAGTGACGTTCCGTTGGTAAATGGCTGTGATGCGAGCGGGTCCACCGCTTCCAGCAAACTGCTCCCTTCCTCCATTGAAGTTTTTCGAAGATAGTAGGTCATCTGAGACGGCTCGTCGGGCAGGTTTGCCTTCGAACCATCGCGATATTCGAGGGTAACGCGAACAACCCGGTGAGCATCTGTCTCGCCTAGGTCTCTTACCTCGGGTTGAACCACAAATGGTGGCGACCCATCTCCAGCCAAAACGGTGATGGGAGGCAGCCTAAATTCATTGGTCGGGAAAGCGATCTTAAAGAGATCAACATCATGGCGCTGGGCAACTCGAATTGCACCCTCTTGATAATCGCTGGTGCTAACGAAAACAGCCTTATGGACTTTCGCGTCCTTGGCCTTGGTTACAAAGGCATCGATCATTTCAACCGAGATTGATCGCCTCTTGTGCTTTACCTCGAACCCGATCAGCACGTGATAAAATCCGGCCTGAATGGTGGCGAGAACGTCAAACTGTCGGCGCTCGATTTTGACGTTCCACTGGACCTCGGCGGTCTCCATCGTCAGCCGATTGATCGCAGCGGTAATGAGTTCGATGAACTTGTCGTCGGAAATCATTGGCGTTTGCCCGAGAGCGAGGACACATCCCTACCCCAAGCGACTGCGTTGCGCCACTCGCGTTAACTGCTGTTTCTGCTATGCCGGGCGTCGTTGTAGCCTGTATTGGCTATACAGCGACAATTAGTTCGAAGGGGATAGGTGAGAGTGTTGAAAGCGGAGAGAACGGTCTCCCGCTACCAAAACTTCTTAACCCCTCAACGCCCGCGCAATCTGGACCACAGGGCTTCATGAGATAGGAAAGCGTTATCGGACTGCTGGTCGAGAGGACACCTCCACCGGCGTGCCAACAGGCAAGTCCGGCAAGGCAAGTCTGCACGACAGTCAGATCGGGACGCCAGGGGGCCAGTCCTGTCGCTTTTCATTTTGATCGGCCATGCCGTGTGCGACAAAGCGGCGCCAGCCGCCATAGACCGAGATGTCGGTGGCCGCCGACAGGCCTGCTGTTTCGGCGAGGAATCCCTTCGCCAACGTTCCATCATCGAGCTCGATCGTGCCGATGCCGAGCGGCGGCGGGATGGCGGCGACGAAGCGGCCGAATGCAGCCGCATCAAGTCGCCAGACCTCGACGTCGATCCGCATGCCGCCATCGGCAACGCGGATCAGCCCGGGCTTCGGCACCGACTGGCCGGCCAAAGCATAGAGCTTGTAGGCGGCGGCGGTCCTGGTCGCGCGCCCGAACTGCGCGCCAAGCTGGTTGAGCTGGCCGTTGAGCGGCATGCCCGACAGATGCGCGCCGACCACCACTAGGTCGATCAGGCCGTCGCCAGGCGGCTGGGCGGCTGGCTGCAGGCCGGGCTGCTGCCAGCCTGTGGCGCCGAGCGGAAGGCCGCTCGCCGCATGCAGGTCGCGGGCGAGCATCGCCCTCCGCGCATCGCAGCCGGCCNTGCCAGCCTGTGGCGCCGAGCGGAAGGCCGCTCGCCGCATGCAGGTCGCGGGCGAGCATCGCCGTCAGCGCATCGCAGCCGGCCGGCGCCAGCAAGGTGACGCTCATCGGCAGGCCGTCGCCGCGCTTGCCCGTCGGCACGGCGATGCCGCACATATCGAGCAGGTTGACGAAATTGGTATAGGTGCCGAGGCGGCTGTTGGTCTCGACGGGATCGGCGAGCACGGTAGCAGTGGTATAGTGCGTTGGGGCGGTCGGCACGCAGAACAGGTCGACCGAGGCGATGACCGGGGCGAGCTTCGCCTTGTAGCCCTGCAACGCGTAGAGGCCGCGGAAGGCGTCTGCCGCCGACAAGTTCCTGGCGCCGCCGATGATCTTGCGCGTCACCGGATGCAAGGCGGCTTCGTTGGCCTCCATGAAATCGCGGATCGCCGCATAGCGCTCGGCCACCCAGGCGCCCTCATAGAGCAGGTTGGCGGTGGCGTAGAAATCGCCGAAGGGGATTTCTACCAGCCGGCAGCCAAGCCGCGACAACATGGCAAGCGAAGCTTCGAATCCAGCCTGCATGGCCGTATCGCCGAAGAATTCGAGGTCCGCTTTTGCAGGCACGCCGACGGTCAGCACCGGCTGGAGCGTGGCGAGCGGCTGGACGGCGATGTCACGCGAATAAGGATCGGCAGCGTCGCGCGCGGCGGCAACGTAGAACACCCTATACGCATCATCGACGGTCAGCGCGAACACCGAGACGCAGTCGAGCGTGCGGCAGGCCGGCACGACTCCGGCGGCCGACAGCGCGCCGACCGTCGGCTTCAGCCCGACGATGTTGTTGAGGCCGGCCGGAATGCGTCCGGAGCCGGCGGTGTCGGTGCCAAGCGCGAAGGAGACGATGCCGCGCGCCGTCGCCACCGCCGACCCCGAGGAGGAGCCGCCTGGCACAAGCGTCTCGTCGATGGCGTTGCGCGGGATCGGCCATGGCGTGCGCACGCCGACGAGGCCGGTGGCGAACTGGTCGAGATTGGTCTTGCCGACGACCAGCGCACCGGCCGCTTTCAGCCGCGCCACGACCGTGGCCTCTTTATCGGGCCAATAGGTGTATTCGGCGCAGGCGGCCGTCGTGGGCATGCCGGCGACGTCGATGTTGTCCTTGACGGCGAAGGGAATGCCCCAGAGCGGCTTTGTCGCCGGGTCGAACGGACCGAGTGCCGTGGCCTCGACAAGGAGATCCGCCTTGGCGGCGAGATGGATGAAAATGCCGGGGTCGTCGGCCGCTTCGATGCGGGTGTAGATCGTCGCGATCACATCGCCGACGGCGAGGCCTCCCCGATAGGCTGCGTGCAGGCTCGCTATGTCGAAGTGGATATCGCTCATTTCGTCTCCCCCAGAATGATCACCGGCAGGTCCCACTGGATCAGCACGACGCAACCGTCCTTCGTCCACACCGAATGCTCGGTGCCGACCGGGTTCAGGATGACGCTGCCGGCGGGATAGTCGCCGTTCTCGTCGCTCTGGGTGCCTTCCAGCACGACGATGGTTTCCAGCCCGACATGCCGGTGTCGCGGCACGCTGGCGCCGGACCGGTATTTCAGGATCGCGACCGACGGCTCGACCGGCCCGCCCTTCAGCAGCCAGTGCACGCTGATGCCGTCGCGGAAATGTTCGAACGCGAGATTGCGCCAGCCGCCGTCGAGCAGGCCGGCAAAGGCAAGATTAGGCATTGGCAATTCCCTCGAGCACCTGGTCGGTCGTTGCCGTCCAGCCGACGATGGCGCCCTGCGCCCGGATCATGGCCAGTGCCGCCGCCTTGAATTCGGGAAAGTAGCTTTCCGTCGCGTCCTCGGCGAGCAGGCACTCATAGCCGCGGTCGTTGGCTTCGCGCATCGTCGTCTGCACGCAGACTTCGGTCGTCACCCCGGCAAAGACGAGGTGCTGGGCGCCGAGCCGCTTGAGGTCGTCACCGAAGCTGGTCGCATAGAACGCGCCCTTGCCGGGCTTTTCGATCACGATCTCGCCGGGCAGCGGCGCAAGCGCGTCGAGGATCGCCGTACCCGGCTCGCCGGCGATCAGCACGCGGCCCATCGGGCCGGCATCGCCGATGCGGATCGATGGATTGCCGCGGTTTCGCTTGGCCGGCGGCAGGTCTGAAAGATCGGGCCTGTGGCACTCCATGGTGTGGATCACCGGCAGGCCGGCGGCGCGAAAGCCCTCGATCAGCCGCTTCACCGTCGGAACGATCGCTACGACCCGGCTGACGTCGTTGCCGAGGCTGGCGCCGAAGCCACCGGGCTCGGCAAAATCGCGCTGCATGTCGATGACGACCAGCGCCATGGTGCGCGGCTTGAAGGCAAATGGGAACGGCTGCGCTGCGATTTCAGCCATCAATGATGTCCCGCCATGTGCTCGCCGATCGTCTGCACGCTCGCCTTGGCGATCGATGTCTCGTAAACCAGCGCGCCGTCGGACATGACAAGGATGCGATCGGAGAGTTCGAGCAGTTCGTCGAGATCCTCCGACATCAAAAGCACGGCGGCACCGGCATTGCGCGCCTTCATGATGCGGGCGCGGATCTCGGCCACGGCCGAGAAGTCGAGACCGAAGCACGGGTTGGAGACGATTAGCAGATCGACCTCGCCGGTGAGCTCACGAGCGAGCACGGCGCGCTGCACATTGCCGCCCGACAGCGAGGCGATCGGCGAGGACAGCGATGCGGTCTTGACCTTGAACTGCTCGACCAGGCGGGCGCTGAATGTCCTGATGGCGCCGGCACTGATCCAGCTCACCGGCTTGCCATTGCCGTCGATATCGAAGGTGCGGAAGGAGATGTTCTCGGCCACGGTCATCTTCGGCGCGCAGGCGTTCTTCAGCGGCTCCTCCGGGATGAGGCGGACATTGAGCGCGCGCGCCTCGGCGCGCGTCGCCGCATAGGCGGTGCCGCGCACCAGGACTTCGCCGGTATCGCGCGGGCGCTGCCCGGCCAGCACTTCGAGGAATTCCTTCTGGCCGTTGCCGGAAATGCCGGCGATGCCGACGATCTCGCCCGAGCGCACGCCGAGATCCTCGATGCGGATCGACTTCAGCCCGGTGCGGTCCGGCGCCTTCAATGCCCTGACTTTCAGCACGATCTCGGCGTTCGGCTTCGTCTCAGCACGGCTGTCGAGAGCGGCGATCGGCTGGTCGCCGATCATCATCGCCGCCATCTGCCTATGGTCGAGGTCGGCGACGCGGCCGGTGCCAGTCAGCCTGCCCTTGCGCAGCACGCTGACGTCGTCGGCGAAGGCCGTCACCTCATGGAACTTGTGCGAGATCATCAGCACGGTGAGGTCGCCTGCCTTGGTCATGGCGCGCACCAGACCCAGCACTTCCTGCGCCTCGGCGGGCGTGAGTACGGAAGTCGGCTCGTCCAGCACCAGGAAGGAGCGGCCGAGATAGAGCTGCTTGACGATCTCCAGCTTCTGCTTCTCGCCGGCGGCAAGCTCGGCCACCTTCACATCGAGCGGCAGTTTGAACGGCATCCGCTCCATGAACCGGGCAAGGCCGGCGCGCTCCTTGCGCCAGTCGATGACCCCAGGCACTTTTTCGCGCGAAATGACCAGGTTCTCGGCGCCGGTCAGCGACGGCACCAGCGTAAAATGTTGATAGACCATGCCGAGGCCGAGCGCGGAGGCATCCCTGGGACCGGCGATCGCTGCCTCGCGGCCATCGACCAGCATGTCGCCTGATGTCGGGTGGTAGAAACCCATCATGCATTTGACCAGCGTCGACTTGCCGGCGCCGTTCTCGCCGAGCAGCGCGTGGAAGGAGCCGGCGGGAACCTTGACCGAAACATTGTCGAGTGCGGTGAAGGCGCCGAAGCGTATGGTCATGCCGATGGTCTCGACGCCGACCGCTTTCCTGGTTCCGCTCATGGCAATTTCCTCACGGTAGCTGGGCGACGAGCGAGGCTGCGTTCGACACCGCGCCGAAGACGCCGCCCTGCATCTTGATCATCTTGATGGCCGCCAGATGATTGCCGTAGTCGGTGGCGCCGCAGCAATCCTCCAGCATGACGCATTCGAAGCCGCGGTCGTTGGCCTCGCGCATGGTGGTGTGGACGCAGACATCGGTGGTGATGCCGGTGAGTACGATGTTGTCGATGCCGCGCTGGTTGAGGATGAGCTCCAGGTCGGTGGCGCAGAACGAGCCCTTGCCCGGCTTGTCGATGATTGGTTCGCCCTCGGCCGGATAGAGGTCGGGGATGATGTCCCAGCCCGGCTCGCCGCGCACCAGGATGCGCCCGCAGGGACCGGGATCGCCGATGCCGGCATTGATGCGGCGCGAGCGCCAGCGCTTGTTGGCCGGCAGGTCGGCGAGGTCGGGCCGGTGGCCCTCGCGAGTGTGGATGATGGTGTAGCCCTTCTCGCGCATCGCCGACAGCACCGACTTGATCGGCTCGATCGGGGCGCGGACCAGCGACAGGTCGTAACCCATGTGGTCGACATAGCCGCCCGGCCCGCAGAAATCGGTCTGCATGTCGATGATGATCAGCGCCGTGTTGTCGGGCCTGAGATCGCCATTGTACGGCCATGGATAGGGATCGGCCTCGATGTAGCGCTGCCCGGTTCTGGCGTTCATGGCAAAACCTCCGGTCTCATTTGGTGATCGACAGTTCGCCCGGCGCGCCGGCGAGCGACCGGCTCGGCGACGAGGTGGCGATCATGATGACGAGGGTGAGGATGTACGGGGCGGCGTAGAAGAGATAGTAGCCTTGCGTGACGCCGACCGACTGCAGCGCCGGCCCGAGCGCGCCGGCGCCGCCGAACAGAAGTGCTGCGGCAAAGCAGCCGAGCGGATTCCAGCGCGCGAAGATGACCAGCGCCACCGCCATCAGCCCTTGCCCCGAGGAGATGCCTTCGGTCCAGCTGCCGGGATAGTAGAGCGACAGATAGGCGCCGCCGATCCCTGCCAGCGCACCGCCGACGCCGGTGGCGGCGAGCCGCACCGTATTCGGATTGAGGCCCATGGCACGCGCGGCGTCGGAACTGTCGCCGACAACGCGCAGGATCAGGCCGGCGCGGGTGTTGCGGAAGGCCCACCACAGGAACACAGCCAGTGCGGCGCCGGTCAGGAACAGCACGTTGACGTCAAGCGCCGCCTGCACCTGCGGAATGTCCGACCAGGCGCCCAAGGGAATGGCCGGCAAGTCGGGCGCCGAAGGCTGGATGAAGGGCTTGCCGAAGAAGAAGGCCAGACCCGAACCGAACAGCATCAGGGCGATGCCGATGGCGATGTCGTTGACCTTCGGGAATTTGCAGATCCAGCCGTGGAACAGGCCGAAGCAGAGGCCGGCGAAGGCGGCGGCGACGAGGCCGAGCCAGGGCGAGCCTGTCTTCACCGCTACCGCGTAGGCGCTCATGGCGCCGAACACCAGCGTGCCTTCGAGGCCAAGGTTGATGCGGCCGGAGCGTTCGGTGATGGCTTCGCCGAGCGAGACGAAGATGAAGGGGGTAGAAACGCGGATGGCGCCGCCGAGTATGGCGAGCGGAACGCCCCAGAGGCCGATCCCGGCGTCGTCCATCAGCTGCTCCTTTGCCAGAGATCGGGGTTGAAGGCCTTGAAGCGGCCGTAGAGGGTCTCGCTGAACAGGATGACGATGAACAGCATGCCTTGCAGCACCAGAACGGTGGCGTCGGGAAGGTCCATGCGGCGCTGGATCAGTCCGCCGGACGCATCGATGCCGCCGAGCAGGAAAGCGACCGGTATGATGGCCAGCGGATTATGGCGGGCAAGGAAGGCCACGAGAATGCCGGTATAGCCATAGCCGGCGGCGAGCGAGGCGTTGGCGCTGCCCTGTACCGCCGCGACCTCCAGCATGCCGGCGAGACCTGCGAACGCGCCGGCCAGCCCGGTGAAGCCGACGATCAGCGAGCCGACCGCAAGCCCCTGCACCTGGGCCGCCCGCACATTGCCGCCGGCGATGCGTGCGGCAAAGCCCCAGCGGGTCTTTTCGATCAGCACCCAGGACAGCACGCAGGCGACGACGCCGACGGCAAGGCCCCAATGCACCTCCATGCCGGGCATGTTGCCGATGCGGTAGATGTCCGCCAGCGGCTGGGTCGAGGGCTTGTTGAGCGAGGCTGGATCGCGCAGCGGCCCTTCAACCAGCTGGTTCATCAGGGCAATCGCGATATAGGCCATCAGCAGGCTGGAAATGGTCTCGTTGACGGCGCGGTAATGGCGGAGCGCGCCGACGGCACCTATCCAGATGCCGCCGGCGGCCATGCCCGCCACGCCCATGACGAGGATGACAATGAGGGAGGGAGCGCCGCTGAGCGCGGTGCCGGCTGCCGCGGCGGCGACGCCGCCGAGCACGATGGCGCCCTCGCCGCCGATGACGACCAGCCCGAGCCGGGCCGGCAGCGCCACGCAGAGCGCCGCCAGCAATAGCGGTGCGGCGCGCGACAGGGAGTTCTGGACAGAGAACCACGAGCCGAAGCCGCCGCGCCACATCGTTTCATAGAGCTGGACCGGCGACTTGCCGACAGCCAGGATGAACAGGCTGAACAGCACCATGCCGACGACCAGGGCTGTGAGCGGAATGACGAAGGCTTCTGCCCGCCTGGCGATCCATTCGAGCGCCGCCGGATAACCCCTGGCCCCGAACGTCGCCGGCGCGCCTGCCACCGTGTCTGTCATGTTGCCGCCTCCGTGCGGTTCAGGCGGTCGAGCCGACGACGCCATCGACGAGATAGTCCATGCTTTCGAGCTCGATGGCGGTCTCGGCGAAGGCCTGGCCTTCGGTGGCCACGACGGCGCCCTTGTTGCTCTTCAGCGGGCCCTTGATGACGGAGAAGCCGCCCTTCATCATTTCGGCCAGCGTGGCGTCGAACTGCTTGCGCGCCGGCTCGGAGACGGCGGGACCGAGCGGGCTCATCTTGACGAACCCGTCGGCCAGGCCGCCGCGGGTGAAATTGGGCAGCGGCTTGCCGGCGATGAGGTCGTCGACGAACATCTTGTAGACCTTGGCCCAGTTCCATTCGGCGCCGGTGAGGTATTTCTCGGGTGCCAGCGGGCTCTGGTTCGCGTGGTAGCCGCAGACGAAGGCGCCGCGGCCGGCGGCCGTCTCGACCACGACCTTGGGGCTGTCGACATGGCAGGTGATGACGTCAATGCCCTGGTCGACCAGTGCGTTGGTGGCCTCAGCCTCCTTGACCGCCAGCGACCACTCGCCGGTGAAGATCACCTGGCAGGTGATCGTCGGGTCGACGGAGCGTGCGCCGAGCAGGAAGGAGTTGATGTTGAGAAGCACCTGCGGGATCGGCTTGGCCGCGACGAACCCAAGCTTCTTCGACTTTGAGGTATGGCCGGCGACGACGCCGTTGAGATACTGGCCCATGCCGATATAGCCGAAATAGGACCCGGCATTCATCGGATGCTTGTCCTTGTTCCACATGCCGCCGCAGTGGCGGAACTGCACGTCAGGGAATTTCGCGCACATGGCCAGCATGTGGGGGTCGAAATAGCCGAAGGAGGTCGGGAAAATCAGCGAGGCGCCGTCGAGATTGATCATCGACTCCATGGTTTTCTGGACGTCGACAGTCTCGGGGACGTTCTCCTCCTCGACGACGGTGATGCCCTCGATGCCCTTCAGCGCCGCCGCACCCTCGGCATGCGCCTGGTTGTAGCCGTAGTCGTCCTTCGGCCCCACATAGATGAAGCCGACGGTGGCGGCGGCGGCGAAGGCCCTGCTGATCGGAAAGGATGCCGAAGCCAGGCCGAGCGCGGCTCCGGCGGCGGAGGTCTTGAGCAGCTCGCGGCGGTTAAATGTGAATCTCGCGGTCATATTGAATGCTCCCCTGTAGGACCCTTTCCGGGCCGGTTAACAATGCCATCAAGAAAGTGCATGCAATCGCTGTGCCAGTTTGTTTGGCAAAATTTACTGAACAAAATCAACTGCAGCTCCAAAAGCTACTGCTCATGCATCAGGCAATTGCATGCACTTTTTGCCTTGAAAACAGACAATTTGACAGGCAGATTAAAATAAAGGCATAGAGAGGTATATTGAGTCGAAGACGCCGCTTCGACCGACGCCACGAGAAGACGGGACGGAGGAGATTTGTCGGGGAAGCGCAGCTTGATCAGGTCGGGCACGACCGTGGATCAGATGGTGAGGGCGATCGGCGACCGGATCGTCACCGGCTTCCTGCGCCCGGGCGAAAAGCTCGATGAAACCTCGCTCGCCGCCCGCTTCGACGTGTCACGCACTCCGGTTCGGGAGGCGCTCGGGCAGCTCAGCGCCATGGGCCTGGTCGAAAGGCGCCCCAACCGCGGCGCCATCGTCGCCGTGGTGACGCAGGAGCATCTGGCCTCGATGTTCGAGAGCATGGCCGAACTGGAAGCGATCTGCGCGCGCTTCTCGGCCGAGCGCATGACCAGCAGCGAGCGCCGGGCGCTCGAGGTCGAGCACCAGGCTTCGGCGCGGATGGTACGACTAGGCGCCGAGGAGGACTACGAGTATTTCAACACCGAGTTCCACAGCCGGCTCTATCGCGGCGCCCACAACGCCCATATCTGCGAAATGACGGTGATGACGCGGAGCCGGCTGGCGCCGTTCCGCCGTGCCCAGTTCATGCTGCCGGGGCGCCTCGCCAAGTCCTGGCAGGAGCACGACGCCATCGTCACCGCGATCATGCGCGGCGATGGCAATGCGGCAGGCCAGGCTGCCAGGGATCACGTGTCCATCGTCAGCGAAGCGAGCGCCGTGTTTGCCGTTGGCGACCAAACAAGGACCGCGCCACAACACCAGTGATGTTTTTCCGAGAAGGGTGTCTGATTGCGGTTTCGGTGCTCTGGATTGTACTCCAGGCAACATCCCATCGGAGCGTTCGCTCTCCTACGCCTTCTTTAGAAATTCCGTTCGCAGAACCAGATTTTTGACCTTTTCGGCCCGACACTCGACCTCATCTTCGTTGCCCGTGAGGTGGATGTTCTTGATCAATGTTCCGCGTTTCAGAGTGACGGACGTGCCCTTGACTTTGAGATCCTTGATGAGCGTGACGGAATCTCCGTCACTCAAAGGGGTGCCGTTGCTGTCCTTGACTTTCATGATTTCGCTTCCTGCCGTTGTGCATTCAGCCCGTTGAGGAGATCGGCGAGTTCCTCGGCATCGTGCTGGTTCATTCCAACAATGGTACGGCTGCCCATCTCGGCGGGCCGTCCGGTAAGGACATCGTCGACTGTCCAGGTGCCGCCCGGCTCCCGGCAAGGTTTGTAGCGTTGAATCATGCATGCACGATAATCGCGCCAGTTTGCTATGCCAAGGGTGGGTCAATATTTTTCGGTTTGTATTGATGTTTTGAACATCAATGATACGATCCGGATTATCATTTCTCACACTCAGACACTGAAGCCTCGATTCCGCGCGGGAGGCAAGGTTCGCTCATGATCGTGTATCTGCGCCGGTTGACCGGAAAGGAGCGAAGCGAAAGAACCGACCGGCACCTCGCTCGATTTCTGACCTTCATTGCAGGTGCCGCCAATGCCGGTGGCTTTCTGGCAGTTCAGCAATATACGTCCCACATGTCAGGCATCGTGTCCTCGATGGCTGATCATCTGGCACTCGGCAATGTCGAACTGGTGCTTTCCGGATTGGGAGCCTTCTTGTCGTTTGTTGCCGGGGCCGCCTGTTCGGCGGTCTTGGTCAACTGGGGAAGGCGGCAGGGTCTGCAGAGCGAATACGCGTTTCCGCTTGTCCTGGAAGCGATCCTGCTGATCTGTTTCGGTCTGCTCGGCAGCCATCTTGCACGTCACGAAGCGCTGTTCGTGCCGATGACCGTGATGCTGCTTACCTTCATCATGGGGTTGCAGAACGCCATCATCACCAAGCTGTCGGAAGCCAGAATCCGGACGACGCATGTCACTGGCCTGGTGACCGACATGGGCATCGAAATCGGCAAGCTGCTTTATTGGAACATCTCGGGAAATGATTCCGACGGACTGTTCGTGAAGGCGGATCGAAGGAAGCTGAGACTGCTCACGTCGCTTGTGGCATTGTTCTTTATCGGCGGCGTCATCGGCGCAGTGGGTTTCAAGCACGTCGGCTTTGCCGCAACGCTGTTTCTCGCAGCCATCCTCCTCGTTCTGGCCACCATGCCAGTCCTGGAGGATGTCTCCGTTCGCATGAGGCGGCTCCTGCAGTAGCTCGGCAGTCCTGCCTCAGGACCCCGACAAGACTAGGCCAAGGGATGCCTCGCCGCTAAGCGTTGTGCCGCCCCTCGTGAGGGGAGCGATACCTCCACCATTGCAGCTCGCCTCGCAGATGCGTCACGCATCATTATTTGAATGCTCCCCATTTTAATATATGCTCCAACGCCCAGAGATAATACCTCAAAGCTGACAAAGGGGGTGCGACCGTGATAACTGCTCCACAGTTGCGTGCCGCAAGGGCACTCCTTGGTATCGACCAGCGCAGGCTTGCCGAATTGTCTGGCCTTTCCGTGCCGACAATTCAACGCATGGAGGCCAGTGAGTCGATTATCCGGGGCAACGTCGATTCCCTCATGAAGTTGATCGGAGCACTTGACCTCGCCGGCGTCGAATTGATCGCCGATGGCGCCTCAAGCCAGATCGGCGGGCGCGGCGTGCGGCTGAAGGCAGACTTTGATCCTGCCAAGGTTCTTGGCCGGGCAGATGCGGATGCCAAATTCCCTGTGAGGAGCGTGGCGTGATTCCGGGGGCCGCGGTCCTTCTGTGGAGCGTTGCCGCGCTCCTGGGGACCGCGGTGCTTGCGGTTTCGGAAAGCCGCAGGGCGGGACCGGCAACACGCCTGATCTACAGCTTGACGCTAGGCATATCGGCGGCCGTGCTCCTGGTTCTCGCGAGCCGCATCGCCGATGATCCCGTCACCCCGTCGACCGCCGTTTTGCCGCTTGGATTGCCATGGATCGGCGCGCATTTCCGTCTGGATGCGCTCTCGACTTTCTTCCTCGTCATCGTCAACTTCGGCGGTGCCATGGCCAGTCTTTACGGCCTCGGCTACGGCAGGCATGAGTCTGCGCCCCATCGGGTGCTGCCGTTCTTCCCGGCCTTCCTCGCCGGAATGAATCTTGTCGTGCTCGCGGACGATGCCTTCACTTTCCTGCTTTCCTGGGAATTCATGTCGCTCGCTTCCTGGGCGCTCGTCATGGCGCATCATCGCGACCAGGACAATGCGCGGGCGGGCTACATCTATCTCGTGATGGCGAGCTTCGGCACGCTCGCGCTGCTGCTTGCGTTCGGCCTGTTGGCTGGCCCGGACGGAAACTACACGTTCGAGGCGATGCGTGCCGCCTCATCCACCCCGCTGGTCACTGCTTTCGTCCTGGCTCTCATGCTGTTGGGCGCCGGCTCCAAGGCTGGACTTGTTCCGCTCCACGTTTGGCTGCCGCTCGCTCACCCGGCCGCGCCAAGCCACGTCTCGGCTCTCATGAGCGGCGTCATGACCAAGGTCGCCGTCTATGGCTTCATTCGCGTTATTTTCGATCTTCTCGGTGAGCCGCCATGGTGGTCGGGCGTCGTCGTCCTTTTCTTCGGCGGCCTGACGGCGGTTCTCGGCATCCTCTACGCGCTGATGGAAAAGGACCTGAAGCGGCTTCTTGCCTACAGCACCATCGAAAACGTCGGCGTCATCTTCGTGAGCCTTGGCCTCGCTCTGGCCTTCAAAGCGAACGCCATGCCATCGGCTGCCGCGCTGGCGCTCACCGCCGCGCTGTTCCACGTCCTCAACCATTCCTTTTTCAAGAGCCTGCTGTTTTTCGGTGCGGGCGCGGTGCTGACGGCAACTGGCGAGCGGGACATGGAGAAGCTGGGCGGCCTCATCTCTCGCATGCCCCTCACAAGTTTCGCCTTTCTGGTCGGCTGCGTGGCGATCTCGGCCCTTCCACCCTTCAACGGGTTCGTCTCGGAATGGCTGGCCTTTCAGGCGATATTACAAAGCCCCGATCTGCCGCAATGGGGCTTGAAGGTCATGGTGCCCGCCGTTGGCGGTCTGCTGGCGCTGTCAGCGGCACTGGCCTCAGCCTGCTTCGTAAAGGCGTTCGGGATCACATTCCTCGGCCGGCCACGCTCGGCCGCGGTGGAACTGGCGCACGAGGTCGACCGCTACTCCCTGGCGGCAATGTTCATTCTCGCCGCACTTTGTCTGCTTGCCGGCATTCTGCCGGGTCTTGTCATAGACGGCCTATCCTCGGTGACACTACCGCTGATTGGCAGCCGGATGCCTGTGCAGATGGCGCAACCTTGGCTGTCGATCGTGCCGATTGCAGCGAGCCGCAGTTCCTACAACGGCCTGCTGGTGTTCCTGTTCATCGCCTTTTCCGCATCCGCGGCGGCATATGTAATCCACCGTTTCGCGTCGCATGCACTGCGTCGGGGTCCAGCCTGGGGTTGTGGCTTCCCGGATGTCGTCCCCACCTCGCAATACACGGCCGTCAGCTTCGCGCAGCCCATCCGTCGCGTGTTCGGCACGTTCGTATTCCGTGCAAGGGAAACGGTCGAAATGGTGGCGCCTGGCGAAACCGGGCCGGCGCGTTTGCATGTCGAAATGCATGATGTGATCTGGGAGACGCTCTATCAGCCGATCGCCAGGGCCGTCGATTTTGCGACCGACCGCCTCAACCATCTGCAGTTCCTGACGATCCGGCGCTACCTGACCCTCGTTTTCCTCTTTCTCATTGTCCTGCTGCTGGTGCTCGCACTATGGCCATGATCCTTGAGTTGGCCGTTCAAGGCGCACAGATGGCGCTGGTGCTGTTGCTGGCGCCTCTCCTGACTGGCTTCGTGCGCAAGGTGAAGGCACGACTCTTGCGCCGCCAGGGCCCTTCCCTGGTCCAACCCTACCGCGATCTGCTGCGGCTGATGCGCAAGGAAGTCGTTCTGGCGGACAACGCGTCCTGGCTGTTTCGCGTGACACCCTATTTGATCTTTGCCTCCACCTGGGTCGCCGCCGCGCTTATCCCGACATTCGCTACCGGCCTCACCTTCAGTTGGACCACCGATCTGATAGCCATCGTCGCGCTGCTTGGAAGCGCTCGGTTCTTCCTGGCGCTGGCGGGGATGGACGTCGGCACGAGCTTTGGCGGCATAGGTTCGAGCCGCGAGGTCATGATCGCTTCGCTGGCCGAGCCCGCCATGCTGCTGATCGTGTTCAGCCTGGCGCTCGTTGCCGGAGCGACGCAGTTGTCCACGGTCGCCGCCTTCATGGGCTCGCCGCAGGTTGGGCTGCGGGTATCGCTCGGCATGTCGCTCATTGCTCTCGTGATGGTGGCGGTCGCCGAAAACGCGCGCATTCCGGTGGACAATCCAGCGACCCACCTGGAACTCACCATGGTCCATGAGGCGATGGTCTTGGAATATTCCGGTCGCCATCTGGCGATGATCGAGTTTGCCGCGTTCCTCAAGCTCCTGCTCTATGTGTCGCTGATTTCCTGCGTCTTCCTGCCTTGGGGAGCGGCGACCACCGGTGCAGGACTGCAATCCCTTGCCGCGGGTGTCGTCACCTATATCGGCAAACTTACCGTCTGCGGGGTGCTGCTCGCCGTGTTCGAGACAGCCATCGCCAAGATGCGCGTCTTCCGTGTCCCGGATTTCCTGGGCGCGGCGTTGATGCTTGCCTTGCTCGCCACGCTCCTCCGGTTTGTCTCCCGGAGCCTGTGATGACCGGTCTCACCTTCGATATCGCTCATCTGCTCGCCGGCGGCCTCGTCCTGGTCAGCTTCATGATGCTCTACCAGGACCGTCTCTTTGCGCTAATCAATGTTTTTGCGCTTCATGCAATCGTGCTCGCCATGTCCGTGGCTTGGCAGGCCTACATCCAGGACGCCCATCATCTCTACGTCACGGCGGCAATCGCGCTTATCTTCAAGGCGATCGTCATTCCCGTCGGGCTTCATCGCATCATTCAGCGGCTCGGCATCCATCGCGATATCGAGACAGCCGTCGGGATCGGTCCGACCATGCTTGCCGGAATAGGTCTGGTGGCCCTGTCCATGGTCCTGATGTTGCGGGTAACACCCGAAGCCGACCCCCTCGCCCGTGAAGATCTGGCCTTCGCGCTGTCCATCATTTTGCTGGGGCTGCTGGTGATGGTCACCCGCCGGAATGCCGTCAGCCAGGTTGTCGGGTTCATGTCGCTCGAGAACGGTCTGGTCCTTGCTGCCACGGGGGCAAAGGGCATGCCGCTGGTCGTCGAGATCAGCGTTGCCTTCTCGATCCTTATCGCCTTCATCGTCATCGGGGTCTTCCTGTTCCGCATCCGCGAGAGGTTCGACTCGGTGGATGTCGGTGCCCTCGACGATTACCGGGGAGAGCACCGTTGACCGTGTTTTCCCTCGATGCGGTGGCCGCCATTTTGCTGATACCGGTCATCTCGGCCGCGCTTCTGGCGGTGCTGCCGAACTACCGGATATCGGCAGGCCTCAATGTCGCCGCGAGCTTGCTGACCTTGCTCGCTGCAATGTCGCTGTTAGCCACGGATCGGCTGCAGCCAGGTCAATACCTGCTCGTCGACGATCTCAATGTCGTTTTCATCGTGCTCAACACATTCGTCGGTTTCACGACCAGCGTCTTCAGCGCCTCCTATATCGCGCATGAGCTGGATACCGGGCGACTGACCGCGGCCAATCTGCGATTCTACCACGCGATGTACCAGATCATGATGTTCGGCATGAACCTGGCGTTCGTCTCGAACAACATCGGCTTGATGTGGGTAGCGGTGGAGCTTGCCACGCTGACCACCGTGCTCATGGTCGGCATCTATCGCACGCACGAAGCGCTGGAGGCCGCCTGGAAATATTTCATTCTGGGCAGCGTCGGCATCGCGCTCGCGCTGTTTGGCACCATCCTCGTCTACATGGCCGCACAGCCGGTTGTTGGCGAGGGCACGAATGCCATGGTCTGGACGGTGCTCATCGCTCACGCCGCGCGCTTCGATCCGGCTCTGCTCAATGTCGCCTTCGTCTTCCTGCTGCTCGGTTACGGGACTAAGGTCGGCCTTGCGCCCTTGCATGCCTGGCTGCCAGACGCGCATGCCGAGGGTCCCACGCCGATTTCCGCGGTGCTGTCGGGCTTGCTGTTAAACGTCGCCCTCTATGCCGTGCTACGCTTCAAGCTGTTGCTCGCGGCAAGCCCTGAAGCGATCGCGCCTGGGCCGCTGATGATCACGATGGGGCTGACGTCGCTTGTTTTCGCGGCCTTCATGCTCTATCGCCGCCGCGACATAAAACGCCTGTTCGCGTACTCCTCGATCGAGCACATGGGCATCATCGTGTTCGCCTTCGGCATGGGTGGCCCGCTCGCCAATTTTGCCGGACTGCTGCATATGGTCATGCATAGCCTGACCAAGTCGGCGATCTTTTTCACGGTCGGCCACATTGCCCAAGTCAAGGGGACACAGAACATCGCCGAGATCCGGGGGCTGACGGAGACACATCCGGCGCTTGGCTGGGCGCTCGTCATCGGTGTCGTTGCCATTGCCGGCCTGCCTCCGCTCGGCATCTTCATGAGCGAATTCCTGGTCGTGAGTTCGACATTTGCAAGACACCCGCTGCTGGCGATGCCGTTGGTGTTCGGGATTCTGCTCGCTTTCGGAGCCCTGCTGCTTCGACTAACCGGCGTCGCTTTCGGCGAACCGCGCGGCAGCACAGCACCCGCCGAGGCGTCCTACATTCCGATGTATTCCCATTTGGCGTTGGTGTTTGCCGCCGGCATCTACCTGCCGCCACCGCTGGTCACCTGGTTCCAGCATGTCGCAGCTATTCTGGGGTGAGCGGAGGAGAGAAAGAGCATGCCCGCGCTGATCGACCTTATCCTTGCTGGCCAACGTGTCGAAAATCATTTCCCATGGTCGCGCGCTGTGGTGACTTCGAAAAAATGGGACTTTGCCATCGAGCAATTGGCCGAGGGCCACTGGAGCCTGCTCGGCCTATGGGGTGAGCCAGGCGCCGTCCACATGGCACTTCATGACGAAAATGCCGGGGACATCGGCGTTGTCAGCCTGGAGTGCCCGAATGGCCGCTACCCATCCGTCGGCCGGCTGCATCCGCCCGCCCTGCGGCTCGAACGCGCGGCCGCTGACCTGTTCGGCCTTCTGCCGCAAGGCGCGCCTGATACGAGACCGTGGCTTGATCATGGCTATTGGGGTGTCAGCCATCCGTTGAGTACCCGCGCCCGGACGCCGGCTGCGACAGCCTCCCCCTACCCTTTCCTGTCGGCCGAGGGAGAGAGCCTGCACCAGATACCGGTCGGGCCTGTGCATGCCGGCATCATCGAGCCGGGGCATTTTCGATTTACAGCGAGTGGCGAAACGGTCGTCCGGCTGGAGGAGCGCCTCGGATACGCACACAAAGGCATAGAAGGCTTGATGGCGGGCTCCGATATCGACCGTGCAGCCAAACTGGCGGGCAGAACCTCCGGCGACAGTACCGTGGCATATTCCCTCGCTTTCGCGCGCGCGGTCGAAGCGGCGTTGGGTGTCGAGGTTCCCCCACGCGCGATCTGGCTGCGAGCGCTCATGGCCGAGCTGGAGCGCCTGGCCAACCATCTGGGCGACATCGGCGCTATCTGCAATGATGCCGCCTTCGCGCTCATGCATGCCCACTGTGGGGTGCTGCGAGAGCGCGTATTGCGGGCAAGCGATGCTGCCTTCGGCCATCGTCTGATGCGCGACCGCATCGTGCCGGGAGGCGTGGCAGCCAACCTGAGCGATGACGGGGCAACAGCGCTTTGGTCCCTGATCGCAGAGATCAGGCAGCGGTTTCCCGCACTGGTCGAGCTCTACGACAACACCGCGTCGCTGCAGGATCGGACAGTCGCAACCGGCCGGCTGAAGGTGGAACTTGCTCGACAATATCGGGCCGGAGGGTATGTCGGCCGGGCCTCCGGCCGGGATTTCGATGCGCGGCGAAGTCTCGCCTACCCTCCCTATGACACGCTCAACTTCGATGTGCCTCTCCTCCAGGAAGGCGACGTCAACGCCCGTGTATGGATTCGCATCCGCGAGGTCGAACAGAGCTTGTCCCTGGTCGAGCAGATCTTGCGACAACTGCCGGATGGACCGATCCGCGTCGACGTCTCACAGACAGGCGGGCCGCATGAAGGCATGGCGCTGGTCGAAGGTTTCCGGGGCGACATTCTGGCCTGGCTGCGCATCGGCAAAAGCGGCCTGATCGAGCGGTGTCACCTGCGCGATCCCTCTTGGTTTCAATGGCCGCTGCTTGAAGCCGCTATCGAAGGAAACATCGTTGCCGACTTTCCGCTGTGCAACAAATCGTTCAACTGCTCTTATTCGGGCCATGATCTCTGAAGGCACGCTGTCATGCGCAAGCTTCTTTTTGAAAGCCTGATACGCCGCCCTCTTACCGAGCGTCCGCCGTCGGCAAGCGGCACGGCGGTCGACGAACTCGCACGCGCGCTCGATGGGGCCGCTCACAAACGATTGGGGCGAAGCCTGTCGATCCGGGCGGTCGATGCCGGTTCCTGCAACGGCTGCGAACTTGAGATGCACGCGCTGAACAACGCCTTCTATGACATCGAGCGTTTTGGAATCCGGTTCGTCGCCTCGCCGCGCCATGCCGACGTACTGCTCGTTACCGGACCGGTCACAAAAAACATGCGAGAGGCATTGAAGCGGACCTACGACGCAACACCCAACCCAAAATGGGTGGTCGCACTTGGAGATTGCGCAGGCAATGGCGGCTGTTTTGCGGGCAGCTATGCCGTGATGCGCGGCGTGTCGGAGGCCTTGCCCGTCGATCTGCACATTCCAGGTTGTCCGCCACCGCCAATCGAAATTTTGAAAGGCCTGCTCACTTTGCTTGAGGGGGTGAATTCGAAGACCGGTGCCGTCCGAAGCTGACACCGCGCCCAGCAGTGCCGTTGGCCGCCCGGCGATTTCGACTTCGATCCAGCCGATCCTCGATGGATCTCGAAACACCGCAACGGTTTCGATCAAGTGCTTTTCGAGCTTCTGTGACCACCTTCACAGACCGCCAGGAGATTTCCAGACAGAAGTGTGACCCAGCGGAACTGGCCACCTTCGATCGGCATTCCGCCAATTTAGAATTTGTTTCCAACCTGGGGCGAACAGATGCGGATCTCGTTTGCGTGCGGCTCGTTTCTCGCCGCGGCTTTTACCTCCACCGATGGCAACGACGGATACCTACGTCCTTGTCACGACCATCTTCGACGCTGCCGTCGACACCAAATTGGAGCCTTGCCCAATGCAAGGCACTGGCCCTCGGCCGTGCCGAGATCGTCGTGCGGATCGCACGCGACGATCTCGGCGGTTTGAACAAGGCGGTCGGCACGGATATGCCGGGCGCACTGCCGTCTGCACGTTTGTCGGTGTACCTCCAGCCGTGCGTGCAGACGGCCCTCTACAAATAGTGCTGGTCGGGAGATCAATCCGTCGAGCGGCAAAACATGCGGTTGCAGGTGCCGATGTTTGGAGATCGTGACTGCCGCATCCTTCGTGTCAGTCAAAGAGTCGAGAAAGAGATCATTCGCGGGCTGCGTTTCTCGTACAGCCACTGGTTGAGCTGTTCGGCCGCGATTCAGGAAGGGCGCTGGTGCGAGAGGGGATCGGGCTTTCCGGTCCCCTTTCTGCTGTCAGAAGGGGCACGATTCGAAATGACATTTGCTTTGATCGATCACCCGGTTGTCATACAATCAATCCGGTCACGACAACACCGGGAAGCCTTCATGCCAGCCGCCAGTGCGAACGCCAGACAGGATCTGCCGCACCTGGCGCGCATCGATCCGAGCCAGTTCGACCTCCTTTTCAGCGGCTGCAAGCTCGAACGCTATGCCGCCGGCCAGCATCTGTTCCTCCAGGAAGACGCTGCCGACCGTATCTTCGGTGTGATGAGCGGCACAGTGGAGATCTCGATCTATTCGCCGGATGGCCAGAAGCTGGTCGCCAATATCGAGCTGTCGCGCAGCTTGGTCGGAGAGATCGGCGCGCTCGATGGGCGCCCGCGCACGGCCACGGCGATATGCCTCACAGCATGCGAGCTGGTTTCGCTCAGCCGGACACATCTGTTTGATCGAATTGAGAAAAACCCATCCCTGGCGCGTGCCATGATCGAACTGTTGTGTGCAAGGTTGCGCTGGGTCAGCGGCGAGCTCGGTGACCAGGCTTTTTTCGGTATCGAGGCGAGGCTGGCAAAACGACTGGTCTTTCTGGAGGGTGTCATGGCCGACGGCGCGGGCTGGATATCGATCTCGCAATCCGAACTGGGTGAATTCCTTGGCGTCACCAGAGAGTCGATCAACAAGACACTCAACGATTGGCGCAACCGGCGGGTCATCGCCATCAGGCGCGGCGGCCTGCGCATATCCGACGCTGGCGCGCTTCGTCGTATCGCCGAGTCGCAAGACGACTACTGACGGCGCCCACAATCGAAGTGCCGGGAGATCAGAGCCGCGAAATCAGAAACCGCAATGCCGACCTGCTCGGCATGAAGAAATAGCCGCCCCCCCGGGTGGTCACGAATTGCGGGATACCTTTCAGCACCGTCACCTTTTCCCAGGATGGTATGGTGAACCTGCCGTTGCCGTCGCGCGAGCCGATCGTCGCATCCTTTTCGGCCACGAGCCCCTGGAACGAGGTCGATGATACCCAGGTCTGCTGGATGAATTCGTACTGCCGCTCGATATCCGCATTGAGGCACATGAAGAGCAGTCCTTTTTCGACCTTGCCCCCCTTCTTGCCCTGTTTTTCGTAGCTGCGACCGACCCGGATGATCCGATGGCGCTTGCCGATCCTGATCTGCGTTTCACGGTCCTCACCCAGCGAATCGCGAGGATTCGACCGCCGGACGTGAGCACCCAGCGGGCAGCGATGCCCTTGGGGATCCTCGGTGCCGAAAGCAAAGTCATTATCGGCACCGCGCCCCGGCCGGCCGTCGGGATTGCGCACCAGCGAGCTGCCATCGGGCCAGCGGCCAAGCATCTTGGCGGCAACCCAACGCGGGGTAATGGCCGGGTCGTCGGTCTCGCTGGCCGCCTGTACCGCCGCCGCCTTGCAGTACGCGTTGAAAGTATCGACGTGCTGCTCGAACTGGCGCATGACGAGGAAGGTGCCGTTGCGGCCGAAGTCGCGGCGCGGCGGCGGCAGGCCTGGTATCTGCCGGTTGCGGCGCACCGCCGAGAGGATACCGGTCCGGTCGAGCGACGCCTCGACAGAGGGCGATGCCGGATAGAAACCGTGCTCGTCGCGATAGCCGAACAGAAACTCGCCGGGCGCGACAAGATGCATGGGTGCCGCGCCAACGTTGGCGCGGGCGGTTCCCCTGACGATCGGCTGTGAGACGCCGTCGACGAAGCCAAAGTGCTCGACGGCGCGCTTCCCGTCGCGCTTGGTCGCGAGCGGCAGCTCCGAGACGAGGTCCATCCCCGCCGCCGTCAGCTTTGCCTTTGCGGTGCCGACCTCGACCTTCAATCGCTCCGGGCTTTCCGCATAGCAGACGACCACCGCGTCAACCGGCTTTTGCGGCGAACCCCATTGCCACTTCTGAGGCACGCTTTCCCCGAGATCGTCGAGGATGCGGCTGCGCTCGGGATTGCCCATGCCGTGGCGAAAGGCGACGGGAAATGTGTCGAGCGGATTGTCATCGACGCTGCCGTCCAGTCCGAGACGACGAAGGCCATCGGGACCGAACGCAACGGTCATCGCCCGCCCCGCCGGCACGCCGTCGCCGAAGCTGGTCTGCTCGACAACGAATTCCAGCCAGGCCTTGCGCCTGCCCCTGGAAAGGTTTTCCGGTATGGCCATCGCCAGCATATGGGCATGCCCCAACGATCCGAACGGACCGAAGAACAACGACTGGATCTCACCGGTCTCCAATTGTTCGACGGGCAACGGGTCGGGCGCTGCTGGTCCGACGTCCGCCTTCCTGGCCTGCGGGCGCGGCAGGGAGCCGAACAGGCTCAGCCAGTCACGCGCCCCACTGCCGGTCGCGGTGGCGATGCCGTGCCTGATCCTGGAATTGGCGCGAATGCGCAACGTGTTGAGAGCAGGATAGGCCGAATACCAGAACAGCGTAGGCACCTGCTGGCGGCGCGCCCAGCGCTTGAAACGGTCGCCGTCGCGGGCGCCATCGAGGAAAAGCCAGCGTGTGCGAGGATAACCCTCGGTGTTGCTCCATACGCCCGTCAGGCCGGCGGCGGCCTTGGCGATGAAATCCTCGAGATAGCTTTCCCAGCTGCCGCCATAGTTGGAGAAGAACATCAGCCTGTTGGTGCCGGGCAACAGCACCCATCGGGCAAAATGGATGGTGTTGATGGTGGCAAGGAACCCCGGCCTGAAGACCTTCTGCGCCGAGATCGAGATCAGGTAGAACGACAGCCTGAGCGCCAGCCTCCGCAATATGCCGACCTTCATGCTCGATATCGCCGTGAGATGGTTCTGGGCTTGCCCAGGCTGGTCTTCGCGGGCCAGAATCTTGTCGAGATCGCCGAGATCGACCGGCGTGCTGTGCGGCAGATCAATGTCTTCGAGGCGGCGCAAGGCGAGAAAGCACAGACCGAGGATCACCGCCGCCAGCGCCAGGATTCCGAGCACGGCCAATAGAAGCGCAGTGCCGGCTATGGCAATGGTGCCTACTGTGAGACCGGGCGGATCGCCGAAAACCAGCACATAGGTCATCCACCAGAAGGCGAGCACCAGCACGGCGACAGCGGCCAGCACGGCCGGCGCCAGCAGCGTGGTTGTTATGGCTTGCCACCATTTCCCGGGGGGCCGTTCGAGCAAGCTTTCGGCAGGCTCGAATGCCCAGTCGAATTTTCCCAGGGACCGAACATGCCGACGGGCTTCCTCAAGCGCGGCCGCCGCTCCGCCCTTGGTGGCGCACGGCTGTTCGACCAGCAGGCGAACTGCATCGGCAAGTTCGGCTTCCGCCAGGATGCGCTGCACCGAATGGCCCGGTGTACCGGAAAAAACCAGTCCGGCGTTGCTGCCGAAAGATGGTGAAATCTCGACATTGTGCTTGCGCAGGAATGCGTCCAAGACGAGGCCGTCAGGCAGGTCGCAGACGTCCTTCAGGATTGGCCGCAGCCTGTCCCCGATGGCATGCGCAACAGCATTGATGACATCCTCGGTGCTGCCGTCGCCAGATACCTCCAGGACAAGCGCTCCTTTCCCATCGGCGGGGGCATTGCCCACCTCGCCGGTTGGAACAACAGCCAGGCTGGCGAAATGGATGATGCCGGTGGCATTGAGCGCGGCACGGATCTCGTCGCTGGCAGGGTTGCCGAACCCGGTGACCTCTTCGCGGATGGCGTCCAGCGACGCAGGCCGGGTGATCGGGCATACCACCGTCGCCATCGAATGGATGACCGTGCGACAAAGAGCGGGCCGCTCGAAATCGACCTTCAGGCTGTCCGGATAGGCGCCGATATGCGTCATCCTGCCAGCCGTGCCGCGCGCGCGGCGGACATTGTTCTTCTGGAACAGGGCGCGAAGGCTTTCGCCAATCTGGATCCTGGCGATTTCGGCGCCGATGCATTGATGAATGCCGTAACCGAAGACCAGGTAATCGCGATGCGGGCGCGACGTGTCAAAGTGATTGGGGCTTTGCACGGCCTCGGGATCGAACATCGCCGACAGCGTTGCCGGCATGACCACCGTTCCGGCCTTCACCAAGCGCTCGCGGCGCGTGCCCATGGCGATGGTTGCGTCGCGCGCGGTGTAACGCCAGGGACCAATCCAGATGGGCTTGAAGCGCATGGCTTCCAAAATGGCTCTGTCCAGGCTGCCTGTGTCGTTCTTGGCCAAGGCTGCATCGATGGCCTGCCGCGCATCGGCGCGGGACAGGATCACGTCGAGGCAGTTGCCGCCGGCGAGCACATTGGTCGGGACAAAGCCGGCGATCATGCCAAGCATGATCGAATGAATGTCGGGAAGCGAGAGGCGATCCTGATCCATGAGATCGACAAGCCTTGCCAGCGGCAGCCGATCCTTGGTCCTCTTCCTCTCGCGGATCGCATCAATGGAGCGGTCGATCACCCTGATCAGCCGATCGCCAGCCACCACCGCGAGCTGACGCGTGGTGGGGCTTGCCGTCGGGTCCGAAAAAAACAGCGCACTCAACGCAATGGCCCAATCGGCAAACTCGGATTCATCGTCGATCTCGAGGCCGAAGTAATCGCGGCAGATGCGCACCGGAACGATCTTTATCAGATCCGCTATCGCATCGAAGCCGGGACTTGCCCGCATCATTATTTCTTGTGAATGCCTCGCGGCGATCGGCCTGACCAGGGCCTCGACTTCTCCCGGTGGGAAGGCGCCCAGCACCGACGATTTCATGCGCCGGTATTCGGCGCCGTCCTGCATGCCGAGAATGAAGTTCGATCCGCGTGCCAGTTCGGCCATTTCCGGCCCGTAAGGCGTCTCGAATTCGTCGCCGCGCTCCAGTATCTCACGGACGTCCGCATTCCTGGTTACGAGCAGGAAGTTGCCGATGGCGAGATTGGGCCAGAACCTGCGCAGCAGCGCCAGCATCCAGCGCGGATCATTGAAGAGAACGCCGATGATGCGCGACATGATGCCCTTGGAGCGGAGTCGCTCCAGATCGAATGGCGGCATTTCGGTTAATGGGCGCTGGTTTTCTTGTCCGGCCCGGACGGCGTCGAAATACTTTAAACGGATCATGCGCGTTCAAGCCCCCCGGCTGTCCACGTCATTGCGATGCCGGCTAACCCATGGCTAGGTTTGCAGCCTTCTCGCGTATGTGAATACTTTCACAGTTGTCGGCATTCGGCACCTCAATTAATCATCGCTCACGGCGGATTTGAAATTCGCGATGAGAAATTCGTTTGCCGCTTTGTCCACGAACGGTATCCAGCGCACCCTCTGCTCCGAAAAATCCGGATGTCGTGTCATAAGTATAGCCAGCTCCCGCATGGCCTCTTGCTTGCGCCCGCTCCTCGCCAGGGCGCCGATCTTCAGAAACCGGGAATAGAAATAGCCGGGCGACAGATCGAGCGATCGGTCCGCGGTAGAGATCGCCGATGGCCAATCCTCTAGGAAACTGTAAGCTGCGGCCAATTCCCCCAGATTGTGGAACCGATAGAGGTCAAACGGGCTCAACCGCTCCGTCTCGACGAAGAACGGTATTGCACCGGCGGCATCGCCCAGCAGCAGGCGCGCGCTGCCCATCGCCGAGTGCGCAAAGGCGAAGCTTGGATTGATGTGAAGCGCTTCCTCGAGATGATCGACCGCCGATGCGGGCCGCCCTCTCATGATGTCCATGACGCCGAGATGAGCGTGCGGGCGGGCATCAAGGCTGTCCATGAGCAAGGCTTTGCGTGAATATTGCTTGACCTTGTCCAGATCGTCACTGTCGCCGAACCGCAGCCAGGCTCGCCAGAAATACCACCATGCCAGTTCGTTCAGCACCGCACTCGAATTCGGATCTTCCCGGTAAGCCTTTTCGAAAAACTCCAGCGCGATTTCAGTGTCGCCGCGTGTGCGCCGATTCATATGCCAGCGTCCACGCCGCACCAATTGCCACGTTTCCAGACTTTCCCACGGCACCTGGAAGGTCCGCGCCTGTTCGGCCCGGTCGACCTCCTTGTCGAGGATCGAGACGATCTCCGCGCCGATCTCGTCGCGCAGACTGAAGATGTCGGCCAGCGCGCGATCGAAGCGTTGCGACCATACCAATCGGCCGTTTGACACGTCGGCAAGCGAGGTTGTCAGACGAATCCGCTCATCGTTGCGCATCAGCGTGCCGCTGACGATGTAGCGTGCACCAAGGGCATTGCCGATAACGCGCGTTCCCAGGGTGTCGTCGCGAAACTGGAAGCTTGAGTTCTTGGCAATCACCGAGAGCCATCTTCTGTGGGAAAGCCCGTAAATGATGTCTTCGGCTATGCCGTCGGCCATATAGCCGACGTCGCGCTCGCCTCCATCGGCCTGGAACGGCAGCACGGCGATCGCTGGTGGACCTTTGGGCGACACGTTCTGCCGACCATTGACGGAAGGGATTGCCGCCATCAGCGCCGGTGGCGGTGAGAGGTTGCCGCCGCGCCTCGCAATCAAAACGCGCACCGGCAGCGCGATATTCTTCAGCATGAGTTCGCCGAGGTCGGTGAATTCAGCCGCTGTCTTGTCCTTCACGTGGTGCCAGGTGGTTTCCGACACGGCGAGACCATCGTGGGGCGCGAATTCCTGGATCCTGGCTGCGATGTTGACGTCGTCGCCATAAAGCCGGCCTTCACGGACGATGACATCACCCGTGTTGATGCCGGCGCGAAACGGCATGCGCATGGGTTCGTCCAGCGATGAATTGAGCGTGACAATTCGATCCTGAAAATCGAACGCCGCGCGCAGCGCCTCGATCGGATTGCCGAATTCGGCCATGACGCTGTCGCCGGCATCGCCGAAGGTGCGGCCGCCGAAGGTGCTGCAGCTCTCGGCGATGATGTCGCGTCGTTCCTCGAAGGCAGCGACAGCCGATTCATCGTCAAGACCCATCAACCGTGAAAATCCAACGGCATCGATGGAGACGATCGTCGCCAGCTGACGGGTGTAATTCCGTTCAGCCATGTTTGAGTCCCGATTCCTTCTGGTCCTGCTGCAGCACAGGCGACCACCCGCTCCTGAACCTTCGTCGCGTTGCTGTGAGAATCGTCCTGGCAGGTGCGCCCGCGCCGATATCGCCCCTGTCCCTGTCAGGAACTCTAACAGTGCCGCTGCAAAAGCTCTACCACGATCAACTAATAGATCGTGGGCTTAAGCATCGTTTCCACGCTTGACAGCCGGTAATGACGCTCCAGACGCCATGCCGGGAAGGCCACGCGGCGTTTGATGATTGGAGGCGAAGCAGACCTGCCCCTATCTGCTGCCTGCGCGAGCTGCCAGGATCTGCAGGATTTCATGGATCCGGACGTCTGGATCGAAAAGCGAGGATTTACGCGGCGGGGGACTTGCGAGGCTTCTCGGCCTGCGAAACTGCAGCCAGGTTCACGGCTACATCGAATATCTGGGTGATTTTCTGACTGATCCCAAAACCACAGGAATAGTAGACGGTCTGTCGGTGACGCCCGGTGGAAACCAGTTGGTGTTTGCGCAGCTTACTCAGATGCTGAGAAAGAGCGCTTTTGCTAAGTCCGACCAGCACAGCCAATTCGCCAACCGAAATCTCGCCTTCCGTCAGATGGCCCAGAATCACAAGTCTTCTCTCATTGCCCAAAACCGCCAGAAGTTCGGCCGCTGGCGCTGCATGGTCAGACAACCTGTCCAGGTTCGGAGAGTTTGCCTCCAGGGTGTTGATAGGCTGCAGTCGCCTGACAGAAAATTCTTTGCGATTGTATTGCATTAGCCTTGACCCGTTGTCCGGCCAAGCGGCAACACTCGGTGTCAAGGCGCGTCGCTTGGACCCGCTGGAGCGCGACGCGCCTTCCTGAATTTGGAGCGGATCAGTCAGGCGCGAAGCCGGATATCACATGCGCTCCAGCAACATCCGACACCGAGTTGCGGAGCCTCTGCTAATGGCCGGAGCCGCGCCCGGAATCGCCACTCTTGCCGCCATTGTCGCCGCTTTTGCCACCGTCGTCGCCGCTTTTGCCACCGTCGTCGCCACTCTTGCCGCCATTGTCGCCGCTTTTGCCACCGTCGTCGCCGCTTTTGCCACCGTCGTCGCCGCTCTTGCCACCGTTGTCTCCGCCCTTGCCGCCGTTGTCTCCGCCCTTNCTTGCCGCCCGTATCACCGCCACTGGAACCGCCTCCGCTGCCAGGCCCGTTGCTGTCGCCAATGCGTGAAAGCGTGGTTGCTATGAGCGAGGTGGTGATGGGTGGGCATTGATCGAGTTGATCTGACGAAAGGATGCTTCCGCGATTGATCGCGATACAACACATCGCATAGTTCGCGTCGGTAAGAGGTTGGCATTGGGCTGCCGTCATCCGCGGCCGTATACTATCCTGTGCTGCCGTAGAACTCGTCATACTTGCAGCCAGAACAGCAGATGAGACGAGCAAGGTCGAATAAACCTTTCTGATCAAAGTCATGGATCGCAGCATTTCTTCCTCCAACGCAAAGGTGCGCATGGTCCCAAACCAAGACGCTATCAATTAATTTCTACAATCCGGTAACATATTGTTATGTATGTTTGCCGAGAATACCTTTTTAAGGATTGATTTACCATTTTCTGCGAGGCTTGTTGGCAGCTTGACAGCCAAAAGGAGATGGTACGTGATGCGTTTCGCTACGCTTGTTGCCGTAGCCATGGTGGCAACTGGTTGCAGCGCGACAGCCGGCTCCCATGCGATGATGATCACAAAGGGGTATGCGTTCCCTCCGCCGGCCGCTCGTGTGTTCTGCGCCAACCAGCCACGACTCTGCAGCACCAGCGGGCAGGTCAAGCTGGTGACGCTGACACCGGCACGCAGAGCCGAACTCGAAGCGGTGAACACCTCCGTCAATCGCCGGATCGAGGAGCGCAGTGACCTCGCCACGGCAGGCAGTGCCGACGACTGGCGTCTACCGACCAAACAGGGTGATTGCGAGGATATTGCGATCCTGAAAAAGAGCGAGCTTTTGAAGCGTGGATGGCCGGCTTCCGCCTTGCTTCTGACGGTCGCTTCGCTTGGCGGCGAGGGTCACACGGTTCTCACGGTTCGAACCGACAAGGGCGACTTGATCCTGGATAACCGTGGCAGTGTCATCCGCGATTGGTCAAACACTTCGTACCGTTATTTTGCCAGACAGTCGCAATCGGCCAACGGGAAGTGGGTACGGATCGGTTCTTGAACTCCGGTGCAAAACCCGGTCCAACCGAGGCATGCCGGCAAGAATGCGCGGCTGTTTGGGATAGCGACCTGCGCAAAAAGGCTTGAAGCGTGTCGACCGGGCACTCTTTTCCAACGCAATGCGCTTCCACACACGGACCGGCCTATATGCCCGAGCCTCTGTATCGGGCGGCTTCCACCCAGAATGCGAGCGCAATTGCTGGAGAACGTCCCTTCACTTCAAAATCTTGCCCCCGATGGCTTCCCGCCGCGATCCATACCGTCTTTGAGCGCTGATAGATCGTGATGCCTCGTGCTTGCGCCCGAGCACACAGGTTCGCATCATTGTGAGACATTTTTTCTAGCCCCGTTGCCCATCCCTTGCAAAACGATTGTGGTGGCGAAGTTCTTCCCGACAAAAGCCCGCACCGGCGCGACGGCCTTTTGCCGTGGTCTTCGTACCAAGGCCCGCCTTTTGGATTAGCTGATGCGGCATGTCTGTCCTTTCGGATGAATGCACCTTTTTTCTATAAATTTGGTAGAGTTAAATCCGTCATCAACGGAGGCAGAAATGACCAAACCTCATTTCAAGAAACTGCTCGGCGTACTGGTCGCCGCATCTGTCCAGTTC
>NZ_AYWR01000021.1:0-95999 GCF_000502935.1 Mesorhizobium sp. LNHC221B00
GCCGATGGCCCCGGCGATCAGGCCGCCGATGGTGGCGCCGCCAGTTGCGCCGATCACCGCGCCAGTGAAGGCGCCCATGACGATGCGGGCGCCGAACTGCTGCGGCACCTTGCGGCTGGGCGTCGACGGCAGCTGGTCGGTGACCAGCTCGACGATGGCCAGGATGGTGAAGATGCCGACGGCGGCCCAGTGGCTCATGAAGCTCGCCCAGGTGCCGGCAACCGGCAGCCAGCCGAGCCAGGCGCCCCAGGCGACGGCGGCCGGCGCGGTCATGGCGCGCAGGCCGGCAATGACGCCGATCAACAGTGCGAGAACGTAAAGCATGGTAGATCCCCTCGATCCCCGGGCTAGGACAGCCCTCAGAAGGCAGGCTACCATAGGTCCGATATTTGGCCACTACTTGCGTCGGCGCTTTTCTGCCGGCCGCGATTGTGCTTTGCAATGACGTCGACTGGAGACCCTTCATGGCTGATAGCGAGCGCACAAGGATGGCCGCCGGCCAATGGTATACCTGCCTCGATGACGAATTGGAGGCGCTGCGCGCCACGGCGCGCGACGCCGTGTTCGAGCATAATACGCTGCCGCCCCGCCAGCGCGGCAATCTCGGACCGAGCCTGAAGGCGCTGCTCGGCGCCGCTGGCACTGGCGCCCGCATCGAGGCGCCGTTCCACTGCGCCTGCGGCTTCAACATCTTTCTCGGCGACAATGTTTTTCTCAACGCCGGCTGCACCATCCTGGACACGGCGCCGGTGCGCATCGGCAAGGGAACGCTGCTCGGCCCCAATGTCCAGATCTACTGCGCCGAGCACCACAGGCAAGCGGCGGGACGGCAGGCGGGACTGGAGATCGCCAGGCCGGTCGAGATCGGCGCAAATGCGTGGATCGGCGGCAGCGCGGTCATCCTTGGCGGCGTCAGCATTGGCGAGGGCGCCATTGTCGGCGCCGGCGCGGTGGTGACGCGTGACGTGCCAGCCGACACCACGGTGGTCGGCAATCCGGCGCGGGCGGTCAAGCGGGGGTGAGGGGGCTGCCGCAGGCGATCAACGCGACAACGCCGCGCGCTCGTCCTGCTCGCCTCGCCTGGAAAACTCGCGCCGGTATTGCGCCGGCGATGTCCTCAGTCTCGCGGCAAAATGCTGGCGCAACGAGGTGGCGCTGCCGAAGCCGGCTTCGAAGGCGACGACATCCATCGATTTCTCCGTCGTTTCCAGCAGCCGCTGCGCGAGTTCTATCCGCTGGCTGGTCAGCCAATCGCCAAAACTGGTGCCGATCGACTTCTGGAAACGGCGGGTGAAGGTGCGCCGGGTCAGGCCGGCGGCTTCGGCGACGCCGTCGAGGCTGTGTGCCTCGCCGAGCGTGACGCACACCGCGTCAAGCGCCTGGGTGAAGCGGTCGGCGTCAGCGCTTTTTGCCACGGGGCGCTCGATGAATTGCGCCTGCCCGCCCTGCCGGTGCGGGGAAAGGACGATCTGGCGGGCGAGCCGCAGTGCCGCTTCCGCGCCGTAGCGGGCGCGCACGATGTGGAGACAGCAGTCGAGGCCGGCCGCGACACCGGCCGAGGTCACTACGTCGCCATTGTCGACATAGAGCACCGTGGCATCGACCGCGATGTCTGGATGGAGTTCCTGCAGCCGCTCGGAGTAGGCCCAGTGCGTCGCGGCGCGGCGACCTGAAAGCAGTCCAGCCGCGGCAATGGCAAAGGTTCCGAGACACAGTCCGACAATCAATGCGCCATGCTCGTGCGCTCTGCGCATCGCCTCCATCAACACTGGCGCTGGCGGCTCGCCGAGATGATGCCAGCTTGGAATGATGACGATATCGGCGCCGTCGAGCCCTTCGAGCCCATGCGGTGCGGCAACCGTCAGTCCGGCTTCGGTGTGGACCGGGCCGGCCTTGACCGCGCAGATGCGGAACTCGAAGCGCGGCAGTCCAAGCGCCGTCCTGTCCTCGCCGAAAACCAGGCATGGCACGGAGAGATGGAATGGGCTGATGCCGTCGAAGGCTAGGACGGCAATGATCGGGTCGGTCATGGAGCTTCCAGAAAAGTGATCGCGGATTGTCCCAATTCTTTCGAATGATGTCAATCGGGACACTTTTGGTCGCTTGGGGATATGCCTATTTTCGGCCCCATCGCATTTCAAGCCGGAAAGGAAAACACCCGTGTCTGACCCAGTCAAAACCGCGCCGCGCCGCGCTCTCATCGTCATCGACGTCCAGAACGACTATGATGGCGGCAATCTAGCCATCCAGCATCCGCCGTTCCGCGACAGCGTCGTCAACGTGGCGCGGGCCATGGATGCGGCCACTGCTGCCGGCGTCAAGGTAGTGGTCATCAAGCAGATGGCACCCGAGACATCGCCAGTTTTCGCCAAGGGCAGCCATGGCGCCGAACTGCATCCGGAGATCGCCAGGCGCGGCCGCGACCACTATATCGAAAAGAACCTGCCTTCCGCCTTCACCGGCACCGACCTCGAGGATTGGCTGCGCGCCAACGCCATCGATACGCTCACGGTGGTCGGCTACATGACGCACAATTGCGATCTGTCGACCATCATCCACGCCGTGCATATGGGTTTTGCGGTCGAATTCCTGTCCGACGCCACCGGCTCGCTACCCTATGCCAACAGCGCCGGGTATGCCTCGGCGGAGGAGATTCACCGCGTGGTGACTGTTATCCTGCAGTCGCGCTTCGCGGCGGTGCTGAAGACCGCCGAGTGGGTGGAGTGCCTGAAGACCGGCGCCTTACCGGAGCGCGATACGATCTACGCCTCCAACCAGCGGGCGCTGGCGCGCAGCGCGGCGTAGCAAGATCCGCAAACAGAACGGGCGCCGCATCNGGGCGCTGGCGCGCGGCGCGGCGTAGCAAGATCCGCAAACAGAACGGGCGCCGCATCGCTGCGGCGCCCGTTCTTGTCTGGTGTTCATAATGTCTAGTCTAGAACAGGCCTTCGATCTGGCCGGCCTCGTTGAGGAATATCTTTTCCGAGGACGGTGCCTTGGGCAGACCGGGCATGGTCATGACTTCGCCGCAGATGATGACGACGAAGCCCGCACCGGCCGAAAGCCTGACCTCGCGCACCGGCACGGTGTGTCCGGTCGGGGCGCCGCGCAGGTTCGGGTCGGTCGAGAAGGAGTACTGGGTCTTGGCCATGCAGACCGGCAGGTTGCCATAGCCGGCGTCTTCCCAGGCCTTGAGCTGGTCGCGCACCGACTTGTCGGCGATCGCTTCCGAGCCGCGATAGATGCGCTGGACGATGGTGTTGATCTTCTCGAACAGCGGCATGGCGTCGGGATAGAGCGGCGCGAACTGCGAGGCGCCGGATTCGGCCAGCGCCACCACCTTGTTGGCGAGATCCTCGATGCCGGCCGAGCCGTAGGCCCAGTGCTTGCACAGGATCGCCTCTTCGCCCATCGAGGCGACATAGTCCTTCATCGCCTGGATTTCGGCGTCGGTGTCGGAATAGAAGTGGTTGATGGCAACCACCGCCGGCACGCCGAACTGGCGGATGTTCTCGATGTGGCGGCCAAGGTTGGCGCAGCCCTTCTTCACCGCTTCGACGTTTTCCTTGCCGAGGTCTTCCTTCTTGACGCCGCCATTCATCTTCATGGCGCGCACGGTGGCGACGATGACGGCGGCCGCCGGCTTGAGGCCCGCCTTGCGGCACTTGATGTCGAAGAATTTTTCGGCGCCGAGATCAGCGCCGAAGCCGGCTTCGGTGACGACGTAGTCGGCGAGCTTCAGCGCCGTGGTGGTGGCGACGACCGAGTTGCAGCCATGCGCGATGTTGGCGAACGGGCCGCCATGCACGAAGGCCGGATTGTTCTCCAGCGTCTGCACCAGATTGGGCTGCATGGCATCCTTCAAGAGCACGGCCATGGCGCCATCGGCCTTGAGGTCGCGGGCATAGACCGGCGACTTGTCGCGGCGATAGGCGACGATGATGTCGCCGAGGCGCTTTTCCAGATCCTTCAGGTCGGTCGACAGGCACAGGATCGCCATGACTTCCGAGGCGACGGTGATGTCGAAGCCGGCCTCGCGCGGGAAACCGTTGGCGACGCCGCCGAGCGAGCAGATGATCTCGCGCAGCGCCCGGTCGTTCATATCCATGACGCGGCGCCACACCACGCGGCGGGTGTCGATGCCGAGCTCATTGCCCCAGTAGATGTGGTTGTCGATCAGCGCCGACAAAAGGTTGTGCGCGGTGGTGATGGCGTGGAAGTCGCCGGTGAAGTGGAGGTTCATGTCCTCCATCGGCACGACTTGTGCGTAACCGCCGCCGGCGGCACCGCCCTTGACGCCGAAATTCGGGCCGAGCGAGGCCTCGCGGATGCAGACGATCGCCTTCTTGCCGATACGGTTCAGGCCGTCGCCGAGGCCGACCGTGGTGGTGGTCTTGCCTTCGCCGGCCGGGGTCGGGTTGATGGCTGTGACCAGGATCAGCTTGCCGTCCTTGTTGCCCTTCACCGACTTGATGAATTCGGCCGATATCTTGGCCTTGTCGTGGCCGTAGGGCAGCAGGTGTTCGGTCGGGATGCCAATCTTCTGGCCGATCTCCTGGATCTGCTTTTTCCTGGCGCCGCGCGCGATCTCGATGTCGGACTTCACTTCGGCCATGACGGCTTTCCTCTGGATTGGACGGTGGAGGGGACGGGGTTGATGTCTATCGCAAACAGGTTGGAACCGGGCGCGCGGGCATGTTCTAACCCTCTCGCTGCCGTGGCGTCAACTTTCATGCAACTATGTTTCCTCTAGAGAAAATTCCTCTGCGGCCGGCCGACCTGTCCTCGGTTCTTCCTGGCTCCGCTTGCCGCGCCGTATAGAAGCCAGAGCAGGGAGGCTTCCGCCGTCTCAAAACAGCCGCACAATGCACCGAATGCGACAGAGGCGACGGCGCAAATCCGCCATCGGCTTGCCGTTTGCTTTATGCATGTCGTTCTCCCAAAACCGGGACCACTTTGGGCGACATGCATTGCGGCTCAGCGCTACTGGGTCAGAACATTGCTGATCTCGACCATGTTGGAGCGCACGCGCAGGATGTAGAAGCCCATCGTCGTCAGGTGTGTCGGCAACAGCCAGCCGTCCTCGCGGCCATTGGCGATGATGAAGGGCTGGATCCTGAGAGCCGAAACGAACTGGGCATCCATCGTGTCCCACAGGCTCTGCAGGTGCTTTTCCTTGAGTACATCCTCGAAATCGGCCTGAGCGCCTTTCATCAGTCCGTAATAAGCATAGAGCTGGCCATAGGCGAACCAGTAGCGGTCGTCGGCGCGGGTGTCGAACCAGCCATTGTTGTGGTTTTCGGCACGCTCCTTGAGGATGGCCGAGGTTGAACCGATGTCCGAAGCAATGCGGTCGATATACTGCTTGAGATTGTCGGCGCGGGCATCGAAGGTCGCCTGGCAGGTGGCGAGGCGAGCGTTGAAAGAGCGCAGATTGCCCATCGCACGGCGGTACATGCTGGGCGTGGTCGCGGTCATGCCGTTGCGGCTGATGTACCAGATGGACTCGTCATACTGCAGCTGACCGCGGGCATCCTGGAGATTGGTATCGATCTGCGAGGTGGTGCGCACGCGGCCAAGATTGTCGGCAAGCTCGGTCGCGGTGCGCCGCACCGCCTGGTTGATGCCGCGCTGGAACGAAGCCTTGTTGTCCATCCAGGGCGTGTCGTCCCAGTCGATGCCGAACAGGCCGAACTTGTAAAGGATCATCGACGAGACCCAGGCGTTCTGATTGACGTTGAAGTCGATCAGATCCGCCGCCACCTGGGCAATGCCGGAATTGCCGCAAGTCTTGGCCGTGTCGGTGCCGCTGCCGGCGGCGACCTGCTCGCCGGCGGAGACATTGCGCTTCTCGAAAGTGTAAGAGTCGGGATAGGTCGGGTTGAAATTGCTCCACCATTGGGTGGCGCAGAAGAAATTGGCGTAGAGGCCGACCAGCACCAGCAAAGCCAGGCCGACCACCGCCTTGAGGATCCAGCCGCGCTGCGTATACCAGCGCCCGGCCCACAGGAAAGGCCACAGGATCACACCGATGACGAGGCCGATGCCGCGGCCGATCCACTGGAAAATGCGGGTGAAGAAATTCACGATCGGATCAAGCATGGCTTATGTCACCCCCTCAAAGCATGATGTCAAAAAAGTTGCGGACTTTTTTAAATAACATGCACCAAAACAACAAGTTAGAACGAAATGACGGGTCATTTCATTTTAGTCGGCCAGACCGTAGAGGCGCGTGCGAAACGCCACCTTGTCCTTCAAATATGTGGTTTTCAGAACGTCCACAACATGCGATCGCCAGGCGTCGCTGAAGCCGTCATAGTCCCTGTAGAAGCCCTGCTTGTTGAAGATGTAGCGCGAGACGAAGTCCGACGGTACGAAATCCGAGATCAGCCGGTTGGTCAGCCATGCGTCGGGGTGGTCCGGCTTGGCACGGGTCACCAGGAAGCGCTGCTGGGGAAACACGTCGTCGATTTTGAGTTGGCCAAGCTGGGTGATTTCGCGCTTGGCGGCATTGAGGAAGGGGAAATTGCCGTCCTTGGCGATCAGGTCGGTATGGCTTTGGATCCAGGTCTGCAGCCAGACCTTGTCGACGTCGGTCAGGTTGCGGTCGGGTTCGGCGTCGCGGATCAGCGCGCGCACCACCATCTCCGCCCGGTGCTCGAGATAGCCCGACGACTCGATCCATGAGGCGCGCGGCAGTTCGATGCGGCCGGTGCTGGCCAGGAATTTGAACACCTTGTCGGCGTCGTTGATCGAGAGATAGCTGACCTGCCAGGGCCGCGAGCGGCGGAAGCCGGGGGCGGCCGGGTCGCTGATCACCGTCGTCATGTCGGGGTCGACGAACACGTAGAGCCCGCCGAAATGGCTGGTCCAGTAGGCATTGTGGCGGAAGATCACCTGGTCGGGCACCAGCGCGTTCTCACGGATGTCGCCGCAGATCTTCGCCAGCTCCACCATGCGGTTCAGCATGGCGTTGTCGCGCCAGGCATCCGGCTCCTGCTTCAGCCTGTCGACGAGCTTGCCGAGTTCGGCCGCCTTGCCCAGCACGTCCTCGGCCGAAAGCACCTTGAACTCGATCTGGCTGATCGACAGCAGGTCCTCAATGTCGTTGACCTTGGGAACGGTGTCCTCGATCTCGCCGTAGATGACGTCCTTGATGGTCAGCGCATCGATGGCGCGCTGGTTCTTGGACATGAACTCGAACATCAGCTGCGAGGTGTTGGAGAAGGCGGTGTGCACCACCGGCAGGTCGATCTGCGACGGCGTCAGGATGATGAAGCGGCGGTTGACCTCGTTGGGATCGAGATAGTCAGGGTCGCCGCATTCATCGGCGATCTCGGGCGAGAAACCGGTGCGGTCGATCTGGAAGCTCGCAAGCTTGGTCGGCTTGAGGCCGAATGCGGCCAACGCCTTGTTGTAGCGCTGGATGAGATGCGGCTCGTCGACAGTGAGCAGCCGGCCATAGATGAGTTCGTTGTCGCGCAGAAGGTCGGGTTTTTTGGCGCTCATTTTTCCTTCTCCCCGTTCACGGGGAGAAGGTGCCCGAAGGGCGGATGAGGGGCGGCGCACACGGTCATTATTCTTGCTCCAACGCCGCAGCCGGCAGAAATTTCGCATCGACACCGATCATCTTGCGATCCAGCCGCCCATCCAATGCTGCAACAATCGTATCCAGGACGCTCTTGCGGCCCGTCAGGACATCCGCGTGCCATACCCTCAACACTGACCAGCCGTTCCTGTTCATGGTCTCGTCCCTGTATCGATCACCGGATCGACTGGCATGCTGACTGCCATCGACTTCCACAACCAGGTTGGCCTCGCGGCAGGCGAAGTCCGCGAAATATGGGCCAATTGGCAGTTGACGAACAAATTTGTGGCCATTCAGTCGCCGCCCACGCAATTCGTGCCACAGACGTTCCTCGGCATCGTTTTCAACCTTCCGCAGTTCGCGGGCTCTCACAACTTTTGGCTCATTTCTTCCACGCATGGCGCTGCCCCTCATCCGCCCTTCGGGCACCTTCTCCCCGTAAACGGGGAGAAGGAAAAGATCACCAATTGCCCTTCTTCTTCATCTCCTCCATCTCNAGCCGGCCATAGATGAGTTCGTTGTCGCGCAGAAGGTCGGGTTTTTTGGCGCTCATTTTTCCTTCTCCCCGTAAACGGGGAGAAGGAAAAGATCACCAATTGCCCTTCTTCTTCATCTCCTCCATCTCGCGCGCTGCCCTCTCGCGCAGCCTTGCGTCGCGCAGCAGCTTCTCCACGGCGGCGTCGTCGGACTTGTCGGAATAGCGGAATTCAGAGTCGGCGTAGCGGTTGATCTCCTGCATGACCATGTCCATCGAGAACGGCCCGCGCAGTTCCTCGATCATGGCTTTCTTGTCGTCGTAGGCCTTGTGCATGAACGCTTCCGGCTTCTCGAACCAGTCGTCGGGAAGCTCGATGTCCATGGCGCGCATCTTGATGGCGTCGGTGACGTTCTTGATNCTTGATGGCGCGGCCGGTGAAGCGCGGCTCGGCATCCTTGATCAGGTGCAGGTAGGTGCCGATGTCGGCCATGGTCTTGGGTGCGCCATTTTCCTTCATGTAGCGCTCGTAGACCTTCATCAGGCCGTCTTCCTGCGGCTTCTCGTGCTCCTCATAGGCTTCGGTCACGGCACGCTGGATTTCCTGCGCGGCATAGAGCTTGTGGTCCCCGAGCGGTATCTCATGGTTCTTGCCGGCGAGCAGCACGAAGATGTCGATGTAGTCGTCGCGGCTCTGCGGACCGTCGACCAGCCAGCGGGCGCCGGCGCGCTGGCGCAGCGCATCGTCGACATTTTCGGGATAGTTGGAGAACATGCCGAACGAGCAGTTGCCGCGCACCACGGTGGCGGCACCGGCGAAGGCGTCCATCAAGACGCCGGTGATCTCCTGCTGGCCGGCGGAGGCGCGGTCATCGGAGCGTTTGGCGGCTACTTGGTCGATGTCGTCGATGGTGCCGAAGCCGATGACGCGCGGGTTCAGCACATTGTTGATGAACTGGCGGCAGTTCTGGCCCGATTTGCCCTGATAGGACGAGATCTGGTCGACGCCGAAATTCTCGTAGGCGAAGGGGTAGCCCGCGACCTGGCAGTAACCGTTGACGAGACCGGCGATCATCTGGATCAGCGTCGTCTTGCCGGTGCCGGGCGCGCCATCGCCGATGAAGGTGAACAGGAAACCGCCGAGTTCGACGAACGGGTTCAGCTCGCGCTCGAAATCATAGGCCATCAGCATCTTGGCGAGCTTGACCGACTGGTATTTGGCGATGTGGTTGCCGACGACCTCTTCGGGCGTCTTGAAGGTCATCACCAGCGGCTTCGAACGCTTGCCGGGTGCAACGTCGAAGCCGTCGAGGGTGAAATCGTCGGCGTCGATGCGGATATGGGCGTTCTCGAATGGCCCTATGCCGTCGAAGCGGCCTTTTCGCGCCAGGAGCCCATCGATGGCGACACGGGCGAAAGCACGCGCGCGCGTCATCAGGTCGGCGTCGTCGGACGCGCCTGATATCGCCTTGTCGAGGCCGGCCAGGATCGATTTCACCGCGTCCTGCGGCGTGTCGAACAGGAAATCCGGCTCGGGGATGTCGTTGGGCGCCTCGCCGTCGCTGTCGATCAGCTGGAACAGATAGGATGCCAGGCTGAAGGCGGAGATATAGGCGGAGGCCGACAGCAGCTTCTTGAAGGCCGATGCCTCGTCGCCCTCGAGCGGGGCGCGGGTGTTCTTCGCCTGCAGGCTTTCGAGGTCGGAGCCTTCGGCGAAAACATCCGATATGGCCAGGGCAATGGCCGTGCCGCGCCGGGCGCGAAACAGAAGCGTGTGCTGCGGGATGGTGAGCAACTGGTCGTCGGGATGGACTGCCCCGACTGTCTTCGACAGCTCGACCTCGCGCGTGCGGCGCACAGAACCCACCGATACGGTGGAGACGAAGCGGCGGTTGGTGCCGGCCAGCGCCGTGCCGGATTCTCGCGAGGGATCCTCCAGCACGACGATGCGGGTGATGAAGCTCTGCGCGGTGGCGCGGTGCTTCTCGACAGCCGCTTCCGGGATGGTGGTCAGGCCGGTATCCATGAAGGTTGCTCCGTGGTGTGACGGTCAGACGTCCGAGATGACCTGTCCGTTGGACAGGATGTGGACCTTGTAGCCGGAAAAGATCTTCTGCGCCTCGCCGGCGGCGTAGAGCGCCTGGTAGGCTTCGTGCGGAATCAGTGCGTGGTTCTCGTAGCTCGACACGCCCTGGCGCGCGGCTTCCAGATCGTCGGTGTTGATGAAGAATTCCTGGGTCGTCTTCTCGCTTGAAAACAGCCCCCTGCGGCCGGGTTTCTCGGCCTTGGAATAGACTTCCTGGATGGTCCAGGTCAAAAGCCAGGCATTCTCGGGCTTGCGCACCTTGGCCAGCACCTCGGTCACCGTCGAATTGTTGTCGGTGATACCAGCCGAATAGAAGGGGCCGAGCACGACGCGGCGCAATTGCTTGGGGTGCAGCGGCTCGAAATCCTTGTCCAGGTTGACGGCGATCGTCGCCGGCGACAGGGTGTAGGCGGAATTCTTCTCGGTGAAATCGTCGAAACGGTGGGCGAGCTCCGGATTGAGCAGGCCGTCGACCGGCAGCGGAATGTCGACCTTGTCGTTGAGCTTGCCGTTCCTGTCGACGAGTTGGCTGATCATGGTTTCCGAGGAATCTTCCACCGTCACCATGTAGACCAGGGGCAGGTTGGCGCTGCCGTCGAATGTCGCCCAATGGACGAGATAGTAGGGCCGCGCCGTCTTCGGGTTGACCGAGACCTTGGCGGTCTGCGCCAGGGTGAAGGGCCCGAAGGTCTGCTCGCTCTTGACGTCCTCGAGATAGAGCCGCTCGGCCATCGATTTCTGCAGCGCCTCGGGGAATTCCTTGTGGCGCAGGATGAAATCGGCCATCTCCTCGCGCAATTCGCCGGCCAGCGGGATGTTGGCGAGCCGGCTGTCCGCCTGGCGGCGGTCGTTTTCCAGTTCGAGCAGGTTCTGGAACACTGGAAAGCCGCTTTCGGCGCGCGAAATCCGGAACGTGTCCACGAAGCCCAGCCGGTTGCGCCAGCAGGAGAAGGATTTGTCGAGCCGGGCGATGTATTCGGCGACGATCTTGGCGACGATGCCGTGCCGGTAGAGCGGCGAGCGGTCGTCGCGCATGAACACTTCCAGGCCGCTGAGCGCGGCCGTGATTGCCGAGAAATACCGCGCCGCCGCGTCGTTTTCGGGGGTCATGCTGCTGGCCTCAAGTCGGAACGCGACACTGGCGAGTGCAGCAATTAAGACTGTACGTAGTTGGCCGAATTGTGCTTCTTCAGCACTTCGTCGAAGCGGCGGGCGAAGGCATCGTCGGCCAGCTTCTTGCGGCGTTGGATGTCGGCGCTGGCGACCATGTTCTTCTCGTGCATCTCGAGCAGGTCGCCGATGTGCTTTTGCGAGGCGGCACCGATGCCGGCCATGGTTTCCTCGGCGGTGTTGTCGACCTGGCTGCCCAGCGTGTTGATCTTGTGGGCAACGTCCTGCTGGGCGGCGGTCTTCAGCGAATCTTCCAGCGCCTTGTAGAGCACGATGCGCTGCTCTGTATCGATGGTCAGCTTGTTGATCAGCGTCGACTGCGCCGCGATCTGGTTGTTGAGCGAATCCACGAAGGTCTGGAACATCGAGGTGTAGCGCTCCAGCGTCTGGCTCTCGGCCAGCAGTTCCTGCTCCTTGGCCTGCTTCTCGTTGTATTCGGTGGCGAGCTTGGAGCGCTCGCCTTCGAGCTGCGTGCGGTCCTTCTGGCTGGTCGAGGCGGCGATCTTGTTCTCGATGTCGAGCAGCATCGGGTTGAGTTCCTCGATGCGCTTCTGCACGGTTTCGAGGTTGGACATGGTGGTCTTGCGGCGCTCGATCACCTGCGACAGGCTTGTCTCGGAAGTCTTGTAGCGCTGGTCGAGGACCTCCTTCTGCGCCTTCAGGATGCCGACGATGGTGTCGGACTTGGCCAGCAGTTCCTGCAGATTGCCGGCCAGCGACATGTTGCGGACACGGTCGGTGCGCATGCGTTGCTTGCTCTGGCTGGAGAAGATGCCGATGAAGTTTTCCCAGCCGGTGTAGTTTTTCATGCTTTCGAACTCGGCGCCGAAGACGTTGGTGGCGTCCTCCAGGCCGATGATCAGGTCGGCGATGTTGCCTTCCATCACCTTCTGCTGCTTCAGCACATCCTCGATGCGGGCGTTCTCGATGTCGAAATTGGCGTCGCCGATCTTCTTGTCGGCGGTGGCAAGCGTGTCGAGCACGGTGCCGGACTGCTCGATCTTGGTGCGCATATCCTGGACGACCTGCTTGGTCTTGGCAATTTCGGCATCGAAATTCTGCAATGTCGCCATAGGGGCCTCCCGCTTCGGCATCAGGTCGCTGGTTGCGAACAGCGGCGAATATATGTGGGGTATCAGGGGATTGAAAGACGTGAAGACAGGGACGATGCGAAAACAAAATATCAGGCCGAGCCCTTGAAAGGCAATGGAGCGGTGGTCATGGCGTGATTAGCTGGTGAGCCGAGCGTAGTTCAGCTGATTTTGAACTTTCACGCCGGCAAAGCAGTCAGTCTCCATCGATTAGGATGGTCCTGAAGCCGGACAACAACTGACCAGTTGCAGCAGCCGCTCCATGCCGGGCGTCAGCCGGCGCCATCATGCTGCTCAGGGCTTGGGATCGGCCTTCAGATAGGCGATGACGTTGGCGATGTCGTCGTCGCTGCCGAGGCCGCCGAAAGCCATCTTGTTGCCGGGCACCTTCAGCCTGGGAGCCTTGAGGTATCCGGCAAGGTTTGCCTCGTCCCAGACGAGACCAGCGGCGCCGGCGTTTTTCATGGCTTCCGAATAGTGGCCAAGGAAGCTTTCGGCGCTGCCGGCGGTGCGGCCGACGACACCCATTAGATGCGGGCCGACCTTGTCGCGGTCGGTGGCTGCTTCATGGCAGGCGATGCAGCGGTTGAAGACGTACTTGCCTTGCACGGGATCACCGCCTGCAAGAGCGGCAATCGAGGTGGCCAGCAGAAGGATGCTGGCTGACGAGACGGCTCGAAGCATGGCTGACCTCCAGGTGGTTTCGGCTGACGGCTTATAGGGCCTACGCCTTAACAAACGCTGCATCGCGGCGGGATTGATGCCCGATCCGGTTGCACAAAGCCTGGGCGAGGTTGCCATCCCGGTCAGTTCCTGATGAAGCCGATGAAGTCGTCGGGCGCGGCGCGGCCCATCTCTTCCTCCCAGTGGCGGCGGCAGAGCGAGACGTAGACGTCCTTGCCGATCGCCACCTGTTCGCCTTGCCGGGCGACCTTGCCGTCGGGGCCGAGGCGCACGACCATCGTCGCCTTGCGGCCGCAGCGGCAGATGGTGCGGACTTCGCGCAGATCGTCGGCGATGGCCAGCAGCGCGCGCGAGCCGGAAAACAGCTTGCCCTGGAAATCGGTGCGCAGGCCATAGCACATGACGGGGATGTTCAACCGGTCGGCGATGCGGGCGAGTTGCCAGACCTGCTCCTCCTCCAGGAACTGCGCCTCGTCGACGAAGACGCAATGCACGGCGCTGCGCTGATGATGCTCGGCGACGCGGGCGAACAGATCGTCGCCGTCGCGGAACATCTCGGCCTCGGTCTCCAGCCCGATGCGCGACGAGATCAGGCCGCTGTCGCCCTTGCGGTAGTGGCCGGCGACGAACAGCATCGTCGTCATGCCGCGCTCGCGATAGTTATACGACGCCTGCAGCAGCATCGTCGTCTTGCCCGCATTCATCGTCGCGTAGTGGAAGTAAAGCTTGGCCATATTGCCCTGTAAGGTCTGTTGATATTCAGGTGAGGCCGGCCTGCAAATGGCGGCTCCCTGCGCTTCCGATGCTCACGTACGAAAAGTACGCTCCGCTTGGTTCTCGGAACCCACCATTTTCGGCGCGGCCTGACCTGAATCTAAACAGACCTTAAGCCGACTTGGCTCGGCGCGGGGAGGGGCCGCCGCCGCATTCCCCTGAAAAAGCCGCCTCGCGTAACAAAAGCGTCAACCGTGTCGCTGATGGGCCAGTCCGCGCCGTTGATCGTGATTGCCTTACCGCTTGAAACCACAACAGAATGGTGTTTGGCTGGCGAAACAAGGCGGGCAGAGAAACCGTAATTGCGCTTCGCCAAAGAATCACAATGGGAGACTGTCTATGTCGCGTATGAATTCCTTCGTCGCCGGCCTCGGCCTGGCGGCCTTCCTGTCCACGAGTGCTGCGTTTGCCGGCGATCCGGAAAGCTGCAAGGCCGTGCGTCTCTCCGATGTCGGCTGGACCGACATCCAGGCGACGACCGGCGTCGCCTCGGTGCTGCTCACCGCGCTCGGCTACGAGCCGCAAACGATCCAGCTGTCGGTGCCGGTGACCATGGCGTCGCTGAAGAACAAGGATCTCGATGTCTTCCTCGGCAACTGGATGCCGTCGATGACCAACGACATCAAGGACTACACCGCCGACGGTTCGGTCGAGACGATCAGCACCAACCTGACCGGCGCCGGCTACGGCATCGTCGTGCCGACCTATGTCGCGGACGCCGGCGTGAAGTCGCTGACCGACATCGGCAAGTTCAAGGACAAGTTCAACGGCAAGATTTATGGCATCGAGGCCGGCAATGACGGCAACCGCATCATCCTCGACATGATCAAGAACCCGAAGGACAATCTCGAAGGCTTCGAACTGGTCGAGTCGTCGGAGGCCGGCATGCTGACGCAGGCCGAGCAGTCGATGAAGAACAACGAGTGGATCGCCTTCCTCGGCTGGACGCCGCATCCGGTGATGGGCGCCATGAAGATCACCTATCTCGACGGCATGGGCGACAGCGGTTTCGGCGCCGCCACCGTCTACACCGTCGCGCGCAAGGGCTACACCACCGAATGCCCGAATGCCGGCAAGTTCATCGCCAATCTGAAGTTCAACTTGGATATGGAAGGCCAGATGATGGACGCCATCCTGAAAGGCGGCGACGCCAACACGGTTGCGACCGACTGGCTGAAGAAAAATCCGGACGCCGTCAAGCCATGGATCGCCGGCGTGACCACCTTCGACGGCGGCGACGCCGCGGCCGCGATCAAGACCGCGCTCGGAGGCTGAGCCGGCTTTTGTTTCGGCGTAGCCGAAAGAAGGGGGCAGCCACTGGAAAAGGCTGCCCTTTTTCATATGCTGTGACAAGATGACGTTGCGAGAGCTGAGGCCGAGGGCAGGGCGGCTTCGCGTCTGAGAGGGGCGATATGGATCCGATTTCGAAATTCATGGTCGATCACAAGATTCCGATCGGCGCCTGGGGAAAGGCGTTCTTCGGTTTCCTCACAGACAATTTCGACACCGTGTTCAGGGCCTTTTCGAATGGGCTGAACTTCCTGCTCGACGGGCTGGTCGGCATCCTGCTGATGGTGCCGCCGGTGCTGCTGGCGCTGGTCATCGCTGTCGTCGCCNCTGCTCGACGGGCTGGTCGGCATCCTGCTGATGGTGCCGCCGGTGCTGCTGGCGCTGGTCATCGCTGTCGTCGCCTGGCTGCTGCAGCGCTCTCGACCGCTCGCCATCGGCGTGTTCCTCGGCCTGATCTTCATCATCAACCAGAACCTTTGGAAGCAGACGGTTCAGACGCTGGTGCTGGTCGTGGCGGCCGCCGCCATGGCGATGGCCATCGGCGTGCCGCTCGGCATCTGGGCGGCGCACAAGCCCAAGGTCTACCGCATCATGCTGCCGGTGCTCGACCTGATGCAGACGCTGCCGACCTTCGTGTACCTTATCCCGGTGCTGACGCTGTTCGGCCTCGGCAATGCGCCCGGTCTCATCGTCACCATCATCTTCGTCATCCCGACCGCGGTCAGGCTCACCCATCTCGGCGTCGTCTCGGTGCCGAAGTCGATCATCGAAGCCGGCGAGGCGTTCGGCGCCACCAAGAGCCAGCTTTTGTGGAAGGTGGAACTGCCCTCGGCGCTGCCCACCATCATGGCGGGGCTGACCCAGTCGATCATGCTGTCGCTGTCGATGGTGGTGTTCGCCGCACTGATCGGCGCAGGCGGCCTCGGCACGGAAATCAACCGCGCGCTCGGCTCGCGCCGCATCGATCTCGGGCTTGAGGCCGGTCTAGCCATCGTCGTGCTTGCAATCGTGCTCGACCGGATGACCCGTATTGGCGTTGGAGGCAAGAAATGACCGTCGCCGTCGATTTCAAGAACGTCGACATCGTCTTCGGCGCCGATCAGGCGGGCTCGCTGGCGATGATCGACAAGGGCGCGACCCGCGCCGAAATCCTCGAGAAGACCGGCAATGTGCTGGGCTGCGCCGACGCCAGCCTCACCGTGCACGAAGGCGAGATTTCGGTGCTGATGGGCCTCTCGGGCTCCGGCAAGTCGACGCTGCTCAGGGCCGTCAACCGGCTCAACGTGGTGTCGCGTGGCCAGGTGCTGGTCAAGGACGGCGACAAGATCGTCGATGTCGTCACGTGCGACCAGGCCACATTGCGGCGCCTGCGCCAGAAGCAGGTGGCGATGGTGTTCCAACAGTTCGGCCTGTTGCCGTGGCGCACGGTGGAGGAAAATGTCGGGCTCGGCCTCGAACTCGCCGGCGTGCCGGACGCCGAACGCAAGGAGCGCGTGCACAGGCAGCTCAAGCTGGTCAATCTCGACCAGTGGTCGAACAAATACGCCCACGAGCTGTCGGGCGGCATGCAGCAACGCGTCGGCCTGGCGCGCGCCTTCGCCACCGAAGCGCCGATCCTGTTGATGGACGAGCCGTTCTCGGCGCTCGATCCGCTGATCCGCACCAAGCTGCAGGACGAGTTGCTGCAGCTGCAGGCAGAGTTGAAGAAGACCATCATCTTCGTCAGCCACGATCTGGAGGAGGCGCTGAAGATCGGCAGCCATATCACCATCATGGAGGGTGGCCGCATCGTCCAGACCGGCGCGCCCGAAGACATCGTGCTGCGTCCCGCAAACGACTATGTCCGCGACTTCATCGCCAATGTGAACCCGCTGTCGGTGCTGACCGCCTGGAACGTGATGCGCGACCGCCGCGACCTGGAGCATGGCGACAATGGCTGGGTGTGGCTCGACCGGCGCAAGACGACGCGCTTCAAGATCGACGACCACGGGCTGGTGGCGGCGGCCGAACGCGACGGCAAGCCGGCGGTGTGGATGTCCTGCGCCGATGTCGAAGCCCAGTCGGAGGAAGCAGCGCAAGTGTTCTGGGCCAATCCCGGCACATCGCTGAAAACGGTGATGCTGGCCATGCACCGCTCGCAGACCGCACCGGTGGCGCTGTTCGACGACCAGTCCCGCTTCGTCGGCGCCATCGGCATCAGGGATGTGCTGAGCGCAGTGCTGCGGCGGTAGTCGAGCGCGGTCTTGCAGGGACAGGGCGCGTTGAAGCGGATTCGGAATTGGCTTTCTAAACCGCGGGTCGCTCAAACGGCGCTCGGCATGCTGCTTGTGATCGCGATGCGATCGATCCTGGAATTCTTCAGGATCGGCGGGGCGACCGGTACGCCGCTGAGTGCAAACCAGCTCTTTTATATCGAAGGGGCGTTCGCGGCAGTCAGTGCCGCGTTGGCGGTTCTTGTCCTGCATGCATTCGGGCGGCACGGTTGGGCAACGTTGTCCAGCGTGATGGCAATAATTGCCCTGCTGGCATGGAAAATCGCCGCCATCCGTTGAAAATCGGCAAACGGGGACCATCCCTGATCGCCGCGCCTCTTGCGAGGCCGGCATTCTGGACGACCCGCGTCAGGCCGCCAGCGGCAAGCGCAGCTCCGTTAGCAGGCCGCCGGCAGGATGGTTGGACAGGCGGATCTCGCCGCCGGCGGCGCGGGCGATGTTGCGGGCGATGGTGAGGCCGAGACCGAGGCCGCCGGTCTGGCGGTTGCGGGATTGTTCGAGGCGCACGAAGGAACCGAACACGGCATCGATCTGGGCCTGCGGTATGCCCGGTCCTTCGTCGCGAATGGCAAGGGTGATCGTGCGGTCGGAACGATGCAGGCTCAGATGCGCCTTCTTGCCGTAGGTGACGGCGTTCTGCACCAGATTGGTGACGCAGCGCTTCAGCGCAACCGGCCGAGCCATGCAGATCAAGCCGCGCGAGCGAGTATCGTCATTATCGAAGGAGACGTCCGGGTAGGCATCGGCGATCGATTCCACGAGCGACCAGAAGTCGATGCGTTCGCTCTTCTCCTCGGTCACCTCGAAGGTGGCGAAGTCGATCACTGAACTGGCGATGCTCTCGACGTCGGCGAGATCGTGCGCCAGCGCCTCGCGCACCGCCGATTTGCGCAACAGCTCCAGGCGCAGCCGCATCCGCGTCATTGGCGTGCGCAGGTCATGCGCGAGTGCGGCGGCCAGATGTTCGCGGTCCTCGACATATTCGCGCAGCCGGGCCTGCATGGCGTTGATCGCCCTGGCGGCGGCCTGGACCTCGCGGCTGCCCGATTCGGCGATGGGTGGGCTCTTCAGGTCCTTGCCGATCCTGTTCACGGCGGTTTCCATCATCCGGTAGGGCGCCGTCAGCCGGCGCAGCGACCAGATCGACATGATGACCACCAGTCCGGCGATCAGCGAATAGAGCGGCAGGCTGTCGACGCTCAGGATCGGGCCGATGGGTGTGATCGGCTCGGTGAAGTTCAGCCATTGGCCGTCGGCGAAGCGCAGCGATGCCGTCAGCTTGTCGCTCTGGGCGAAATTGGCGGCCAGCACCAGCAGGTCGCGCTCGACCTGGCCGATATCGGGCCCCGGCTGGGTGCCGCCGGCGTCATCGGCCTCGCGCGTCGCCGGGTCGCGCCGAACGCGCGCGTCGGTGATGCCGAATTTCGACAGCCGGCCGACGAGGATGTCCTCGAGCTCGGCCAGTTCGTCGTCGCCGGCGATCGAGGAGGTGACCGCGGGCGTATCCGAGACAGTCAGCGCATAAGTCGAATTGAACAGGCCTGTCGCGGTCGCCTTGCGCTCCTCCGGCGTGGCGTCATGCATCAGCTGCACCAGCGAGAAGGCGCGGTCGTTGAGGCGGTAGAGGTCGACCACGTCGTTGGCCGCGGCACGGTCGCGCGACACGATGTAGAGGGTCGCGACCTGGCTGATCAGCAGGCCGGCGATGACGATCAGCAGCACCCAGACAGGCAAGGTCTGCGGCAGGAAACGTCTCATTCGGAGATCGTCTCGGGCAGGAACTGGTAGCCGCCGCTGCGCACCGTGAGGATCAGTTTCGGCGTCTTGGGGTCGTCTTCCATCTTGCGCCGCAGCCGGCTGACCAGGATGTCGATGCTGCGGTCGAAGGAATAGTCGCTGTCGCCGCCGGAAAGCTCGATGAGCTGGTCGCGGGTCAGCACGCGCTGGGCGCTCTTGACGAAGGTCTGCAGCAGGTTGAACTCGGCCATCGTCAGTTCGACCCTGACATCGTCGGGCGCGGTCAGCCGGCGCCGCGAACAGTCCATCGTCCAGCCGGCGAAGCGGTAGATCTGCTTGGATGTGGGGCGCTTGGGTTCGGCGGCGGCACCGTTGCGCCGCAGCACGGCGCGGATGCGGGCCAGGAGTTCGCGCGGGTCGAAGGGTTTGGGAACATAGTCGTCGGCGCCCATCTCCAGGCCGACCACGCGGTCGGTCGTCTCGGTGACGGCGGTCAGCATGATGATCGGCGTCGAATACTGGGCGCGAAGGTCGCGGCACAGTTCCAGGCCGCTCTTGCCGGGCAGCATCACGTCAAGCACGATTAGATCCACTTGCGCGCGGCGCAGGATCGTTTCCATCTCGATTCCGTCGGCCGCGACCGAGGTGTGCAGGCCCCGCTTCTGGAAGAATTCCTGAAGCAGGTCACGGATGCCCTTGTCGTCGTCGACGATCAGTATGTGCGCATCGGATTTCACAGGTGCCTGTCCCGGTTGCCGGCCAAGTCATTCTTGGCCGGTGAGCCACACGATAGAATTCGGGCCATATGTTGGCCAGTGCCTTGCATTTCAAGGAAGAACGAATTCCGCCTTCTCCACACCGAATGCAATGGCCGCGTCAAAGCCCAAAACCGGAACCACTTTTGGGCGATATGCACCAGCCGGGCCGGCCAGACACAATCCAGAAACAAAATTCTACAATCGGGAAAAACTCCTGAAAAAGTAGGGCGGCATAACGGTGTCGTGGCGGTCAGGTCATTGGCCGCGACGCAAGTCTCCGGGTTCACGGAAAAACCGATGCCAAGATTGCCGATCAGTTTGCTGGGTGTGTTGCTGGGCGTCAGCCTCGCCTCCGCTTCTGTCGGACAATCGGACGCAAAGGTGACGCTCAGCCGGAGCGAGCGGTGTGCCAATCTCAGCCACCAATTCGATGAAGCCCTCGAAACCCACGCCACGGCCACGCAGGTCACCGCGGCAAAGGCACTTCAGAGAAAGGGCAACCGGTACTGCGCCGCCAAGAAACAGGCGCAGGGCATCCGGATGCTCGCCAATGCTTTGAAGCTGCTTGGAGTGACACCGAACGACCCAGTTCAGTGACACTCAAATCGACCCGCACAGAAAGGAAATGAAGCTATGAAGAAGTCCGTCCTCTCCGCCACCGGTCTCGCCGTCGCTCTCGCTTTCGCGATGCCGGCTCTCGGCAACGCCGCAACGACCACGACCGCCGCTCCGGCTGCTGCCGCTACGACCACCACCACCGCTCCGGCTGCCGATGCCATGGCTACTCCGAAGAAGGTCGTGAAGAAGGTCAAGCACAAGAAGGTCGCCGCCAAGAAGGTCGTCAAGAAGGCCAAGCCGGCGGTTGCTCCGAAGGCCTGATCAGGTCGAAGACAGCTTCCTATCAAGGCCGTTCCAGCCGCAACCGGCTGGGGCGGCCTTCTGCCAAGCGCCTGATCGAGCGGCTGAACACCAGTGGCCCACAGCCAGCCTCCTCGATCGCACTTAACCTGTCTGCAACGCCGGCGGTGTAGGACATTCCGCATGAAGAAGCGGCTTTCGTCCATTTTTCGTTCGATGGCAATTGGCGGCCTCGTTGCCACCGGTGTCGCCAGGGTGCTGATTCTGTTTTCCGCCAGCCCGGTGCCGGATCCGGCGAGCGGACGGACCGAGCCTTCGCTGTTTGCACCGGCAATCTCCAGCAACTGGGACTACATCACGCCGGCACAGACCTGGCTGCTGATCATGCTCACCGGCGTGACGTTGATCTGCGTTGTCGCGTGGCCGATCGCTGCCTGGATGGAACGCCGGGCGGATGCCGGCAGCTCGCGGCCAGCTTCAGGCCGCCACATCTTCGGCCGCCAGGACCGTTGAACCGCGGCCGGCAACTGCCCACATGATTGTGAACGGTCGCGTCATGTCGGTTAGCAGCAGTTCACCGTTTCATGGAAACGGCAAACTGCTCTAACCCTTTGTTTTACGCAATTCCGGACGGGAAACCGTTTCACACTTTTCCTGGAATTGCTCTATCGGGTTGCGCGCCGATCAAAATGGACGATCGCTGGCGCCCGTGGCAAAATGCAGACCGAAGCCCGATCGCGAAACTGTCGGTTCCAATGCCTGAAATCACCACAAAGCCGCGCACCAAGGTCAAGCCGCAAACCGAGCGGCCGAAGCTTTACAAGGTCATCCTCATCAACGACGATTTCACGCCGCGCGAATTCGTGGTGACGGTGCTGAAGGGCGAGTTCAAGCTCAGCGAAGACCAGGCGCACCGGATCATGATCACCGCCCACCAGCGCGGCGTCTGCGTGGTCGCCGTCTTCACCAGGGATGTCGCCGAAACCAAGGCGACGCGGGCCACCGACGCCGGCAAGGCCAAGGGCTACCCGCTGCTGTTCACGACAGAGCCGGAGGAGTAGGGCACGACAGCGTTTTTCTCCCCGTCACTATACGGGGAGAAATGTCCGGCAGGACAATGAGGGGNCGGAGGAGTAGGGCACGACAGCGTTTTTCTCCCCGTCACTATACGGGGAGAAATGTCCGGCAGGACAATGAGGGGCGGCGCCGACAATGGTCATTTACGCAAGTAGTGAAGATCGCGAAGGCTGGCGCTGCCCCTCATCCGCCTGCCGGCACCTTCTCCCCGTATAGTGACGGGGAGAAGGAAGCTTACCGTCCCTCGCGATACCACATCGAGCCCATCGCCAGGAGCAGCAGGCCGAGGCCAAGGAAGCCGCCGAACAGCGGCACGCGCGAGACGGCCTTGAGCACGCTGTCATCGGTGGTGCGCAGGCCGATCCAGTCGCTGCCGGAGGCTTCGCCGGCCGAGCGCACCGGCACGATTGAGGGCAGCGTCACATCACCGCCAAGGGCGGAGGATGACGCCAGCCGGCGCACGCTGCCGCCGGTCGCTTCCGCCGGCGCCTTCAACCGGTTTTCGGTGGAGATGACATCCGAGAATTCCGGTGCGTTGACCGGTCCGACATGGGCGAGCGCGGTGAGGTCGCCATTGGCGACCTGGAAGAGACCGATCTCGTTGGTCTCGACGCTGCCGAGGAAGACGCCGGGTTCGGATTTCTCGAGCTTGACGGTCAAGGTCTTGCCGGAGGGCGTGATGATCTGCGCGGGACCGGGGTCGTCGGCCATCGTCTGGCGGCGGATCTCCAGCACCATGCCGCGTCCATCGGCGGTCAGCCGCTCTTCCTCCAGCTCGGGCTCCTTCATCAGCCAGTGGGCGATGCGCCGGTAGAGCTGGACATGCGGACCGCCGCCCTCGAAGCCGCGCGCCCACAGCCAGCCCTGGTCCGACAGAAGCATGCCGACACGGCCTTCGCCCTTGCGGTCGAGCAGCAGCAGCGGCCGGTTGTCGGCGCCCTTCATCACCACTTCGCCCTGCGGGTTCTGCACACCGATGGTCCGGAACCAGCGGCTCCAGTGCGGCGGCTCGGTGGCCGAACCGTCGAGGCCGCGGGTCACCGGATGGCGCTGGCCGAGATCGGTGAGGCGCGGATAGAAGGCCTTGTCGACCACTTCGCCGGTCGGCATGGCCGGCAGGGCCGACATCAGCGGCGTGCGCGCGATCGAACTTTCGCCGGCATATTCGGGGCCGGCGGCGATCAGCAGCGCGCCGCCCTTTTCGACATATTCGGAAATGTAGTCGTAATAGAGGATCGGCAGCACGTCGCGGTGCTGGTAGCGGTCGAAGATGATGAGATCGAAATCCTTGATCTTCTCGACGAACAGCTCACGCGTCGGGAAGGCGATCAGCGACAATTCGTTGATCGGCGTGCCGTCCTGCTTTTCCGGCGGCCGCAGAATGGTGAAATGGACGAGATCGACGGAGGCGTCGGATTTCAACAGGTTGCGCCAGGTACGCTCGCCCGCGTGCGGCTCGCCCGAAACCAGCAGCACGCGCAGGTTCTCGCGGATGCCGTCGACCAGCGCGATGGCGCGGTTGTTGGTGTCGGTCAGTTCGCCCGGCTCGCGATCGATGGCGAGTTCGATGATGTTGCGCCCGGCGCCCGGGATGGTCACCTGCAGCGGCATCGCCTGGCCGACGGTAGCATGCTCGACCGCGACCTGCTCGCCATTGACCGAGACGCGCACATCGACCGGACCGGTCTCGTTCTCCGTCGAGATGACGCGATAGGTCATATCGAGCGGCTTGCCGACGAGGCCGAAACGCGGCGCGTTCTCGAAGCGGATACGGCGGTCCTTTTCGTGATCGTTGCCGGTGATCAGGGCATGCAGCGGGGCGTTGAAATCGGGCGCGCCGGGGGGCGCGTCATGCACCTCGCCGTCGGTGACCATGATGGCGCCGCCGATGCGCGATGGCGGCACGTCGCGGAAGGCGCCTTCCAGCGCGCCGAACAGGCGCGTCTCGGTGCGCTCTTCGGCGGCCTCGGACTTGCCGGCCTCGACGACGCGAACGTCGAACTGCTTGAAGCGGCCAAGCCGCTGCTGCAGGCCGGCCAGCGCCTCGTCGGTCTGCCTGGTGCGGTCGCCGATGTCCTGGCTCTGGCTGCGATCGACGATCAGGGCGACGACGCTCTTCAGCGGCTCGCGCTCCTCGTTGAGGAACACCGGGTTGAAGAGGGCGGCGGCGAGCGCCAGCAGGGCAACGAAGCGCAGGACACCGCCGCGCTGGCGAAACCACAGGCCGACGAGCGCAAGCAGCGCCAATGGCACCAGCACCAAGGCCAGCAAGGGCCAGGACGAGATCAGCGGCTCGAAGGAGATCGACCAGTTCATACCTTGCCCTCCGCATTGTGGGGAGGGTCGATCCACTCAAGTCGTGCAACAAGGAGCATCATCTTACTGCCCCAGCCGTTCGAGCAGTATCGGGACATGCACCTGGTCGGATTTGTAGTTTCCGGTCAGCATGTACATCATGATGTTGACGCCGGCACGCAGCGCGTAGATCCGCTGCATAGGGTCGGCCGGCACGGTCGGCAGCAGCGGGTCGCCATTCTCGTCGACCGCCCAGGCGCCGGCGAAATCATTGGCGGTGATCATGATCGGCGAGACGCCGTCACCGGTGCGCACCGGCCGGTTGTCGGCGTTGCTGGCATCGAGCGATGTCTCGACCCAGAGCGGGCTGCCGGCGAAGCGGCCCGGGAATTCGGGCAGGATGAAGAAGGATTTGGTCAGCACATGATCCGACGGCACCGGCTCCAGTGGCGGCACGTTGAGGCTGCCGAGGATGTCGCGCAGCCGTTCGGTCGCCGGGCTGGTGGAATCGGCGCCGATGCCGTTGGCGAATTGGTCGCGCGTGTCGAACAGCACCGTGCCGCCCTGCTGCATATAGGCGTCGATGCGGGCGATCGCCGCCTGGCTCGGCATCGGTGCCGATGGATCGATCGGCCAGTATATCAGGGGATAGAACGACAGCTCGTCCTTCGAAATGTCGACGCCGGCCGGCTCGCCAGGTTCGAGCGCGGTCTTTTCGATCAGGAAGCGGGTCAGGCCCTCAAGCCCGGCGCGGCTGATCGAATCGACACCCGGCACGCCGGTCAGCACATAGGCGATGCGGGTCTTGGAAATCGCCTCGATGGCCACCTCGTCGCCGGGCTTGGCATCGTCGGCGCGGGCAAGGTCGGCATGACCGAACAAAGCGCCGAGCGCGATCAGTATCGCGGCGGTGGTCGCCACCGCGCCGGCGCGTCGCGGCCGGCGCGAAAACAGGCCGCCCATCCACAACACCGCCAGCGTGTCGAGCAGCATCAGTATCAAAGAGGCGGCAACCAGCCCGCCCTTCAGGTTGCGCGATTCGTCGAAGGCATACTGCATCGTGGTGACCGGCACGGTGATTTGCGGGCGCGCCAACGGGGCCAGCGTGCTTGCGGCATCGAGCAGGTTGTGAGCGAAGACGCCAGTCTCGGAACCGTAGAGGCCGGGCGGGTTCTCGAAGGTCACCGGCAGTGTGCCGGCGCCCGGCACCAGCGGCCGTGCATCCGGCGTCGGCGGCACCAGCGAGCCGTCGGCCGCTATCATGCGATAGGGCGCGAGCGAGGTGGCGGCGGCTTCGGCGTTGGCGATCGCAGCGCCCTGGTTGCGCGACAGCTGGACGATGCGGCGCAGCATCTCGACGAAGCTGCCGGAGATCGGCAGGTTCGACCATGTCGCCTCCGGCGTGATATGGAACAGCACCAGCGTGCCCTTGCCCTTCTTCAGCCCGGTGACCAGCGGCGTGCCGTCGGCAAGTGCGGCCCACGTGCGCTCGACGATATCGGGCGTCGGCTCCGCCAGCACCTGCCGGCTCACGGTGACTTCGGTGGGTGGCGCCAGATCGGCGAACGGTCCGGCCTTGGGGAATTCGGTGACCGGCTGCGGCGACGTCCATGACAAGGCGCCGCCGAGCGAACGCTCGCCGGTGCGCAGGCGCACGGGCAGCAGGTCGTCGTCATTGCCGGCGGCGGCCAGCCGCGAGCCGGCGAAACGCACCAGCGTGCCGCCTTTTTCGACCCAATCGACCAGCCTTGGCCGGACCTGCTCGGGAATGGTGCCGATATCGGCCATGATGATCATCGCCGGCTTCTGGTCGAGGATCTGCGGGATGGCGTCGGCAAGATCGGCGCTTGAAGGTTCGACCAGATCGGCGAAGGGCTGCAGCGCACGCCTGATGTAGTAGAGCGGCGACAGCAGCGGCTGCGCTTGGTCGGCCTCGGCCTGCGACAACAGCCCGACACGGCGACGCTTGGAGTTTTCGTCGAGCACGCGCACGGCGCCGGCGTGGCGCTCGCCGTCGAGCGCGATCGAGGCGAAGTCGTTGCGCAGCTCGAACGGCACCGTCATGGTGCCGGTGGCAGTCGCCTCGCCCGGCGCGAAGGTCAGCGTCGCATCGGCGATGCGGCGGCCCTTGTCGTCGAAAGCACCGGCGGTGACCTGGCCCGGTGCAGGGTCGCCCGGCGCACGAATGGCGGTCAGTGCGAAGCCGTCGACCTGGTTGTCGGCGGCGGTGAGGCCGGTCAGCGAAAGCCGGTCGGCTGTTGCCCAAACGACGCGGGCGGCATTTTTCGACAACAGCGTGTTGAAGGCGGCTTCATCGCCCTTGGCCGCCAGGCCATCGGCAAGCACGGCGACGCTGGCACCGGGCACGGTCTCCAGCACGCCGGCGACACGGGCATATACGGCGGGCCGGTCGGTCGGGATCGGCCGCGGCTTGGCCGCGCGCAGCCGGTTGAGCGCCGAAGCGGCATCGAAAGGGCCGATCTCGGCATTGGGCTTTTCGGCGGTGAAGGCGATGATGACCGGCACGCCGTTCGAACCGGCATCGCTAATCAGCCGCTCGGCGGTGGCGACACGTTTGTTCCAGTCGGCGGCGCTGGCCCAGTCATTGTCGATGACCAGTGCAAGTGCTGCTCCCTCGGCCGCCAATTTTTCGCGCGGGTTGAAAACCGGTTCGGCCAAGGCGGCCACGATGAGGGCCGCCATCAAGAGCCTGAGCAGCGTCAGCCACCACGGGCTCTGCTGCGGGGTCTCCTCGCGTTTCAGCACACGGGCCAGGATCTTCAGCGGCGGGAACACTTCGGTCTGCGGCTTGGGCGGCGTCAGCCTGAGCAGCCACCAGATCACCGGCAACGCCAGCAGGCCCCACAGCACCATGGGAGCGCCGAAGGAGAGCGGCAGCCAGCTCATGCGACCGCCTTTCCGGCTGTCAGCCCGGCATGACTATTAGTCAGCCCGGCATGACCGCCTTCGGCGGTCATCGCCATGTGCAGGCGCACCAGCGCGTCGGAGGCCAGCCGATCGGTGTGGTTGACGGTGAAGCTCCAACCGAGCCGCTTGCACCAGCCGGCCAGTTCCTGGCGGCGGGCAGTGTAGAGCAGGCGGTATTCATCGGCGAGCATTTCGGCGCGCCCGGCCGTCAATTTTTCGCCGGTCTCGGGATCGGTGAACTCGGTGCGGCCGGCATAGGGGAAGGTCTCCTCGGCCGGGTCGGCGACCTCGATCAGGTGGGCGCGTACGCCGTGGCGGGCCAGCACGTCGAGCCAGGCCATCGTTTCCTCCACGGGATCGAGGAAATCACTGGCGATGACGATGTCGCAGAAGCGCCGGATATCCGTGAGGTCGGGTTTTGCCGGCAGCTCGCCGGCATGCATCAGCTGGGCGGCGATGCGTTCGGCGCCGTTGCGGGCGGTGAACGGATCGGTCAGCCCCGGCCAGGCGATGCGTTCGCCGCTGCGCGACAAAAGTTCGGCCATGGCGAGCGTGAGCACCAAGGCGCGCGATTGCTTGGAAACGCTGGCGCCGGTCGACTTGTAAAGCATGGATGGCGAAGGGTCGGCCCACAGCCACACCGTATGAGCGGCTTCCCATTCGCGGTCGCGCACATAGGTATGGTCGTCGCGTGCCGAGCGGCGCCAGTCGATGCGTGAGGAATCGCCTTCGACATAGGGCCGGAACTGCCAGAAATTCTCGCCGATACCGCGTTTGCGACGGCCGTGCCAGCCGGCGATCACGGTGTTGACGATGCGGCGCGCCTCGACCAGCAGGTCGGGCACAAGCGAAGCCCGCAACCGGCCACGGGCGAGCGCGTCGCGCGTCGCCGCCGGAGCCTGGACCTCGCCGATGCGCGCCATCAAATCCCTTTCACAAGCTTCGCCACGACATCGCGCACGCTGGTGCCTTCGGCGCGGGCGGCGAAAGTCAGCGCCATGCGATGCTGCAGCACCGGCTCGGCCAGCGCCCGCACATCGTCGACCGAGGGCGCCAACCGCCCATCGTAAAGCGCCCGCGCCCGCGTGCACAGCATCAGCGCTTGGCTAGCGCGCGGGCCTGGACCCCAGGCGACAAGCTTGTCGGTCTCGGCATTGCCCTGGCCCGGGCGCGCCGAGCGCACCAGGGTCAGGATCGCCTCGACGACGCTTTCGGGCACCGGCATGCGGCGGATCAGCGTCTGGATCTCCTTCAGCCGCGCCGGCTGCAGCACGTTCTGCGCCTTGGCGTCCTCGACGCCGGTGGTTTCCAGAAGAATGCGGCGCTCGGCCTCGATTTCGGGATAGAGGATGTCGACCTGCATCAGGAAGCGGTCGAGCTGGGCTTCCGGCAGCGGATAGGTGCCTTCCTGCTCCAGCGGATTCTGCGTCGCCAGCACATGGAAGGGCGCCGGCAGGTCGTGGCGGGCGCCGGCAATGGTGACGTGGTACTCCTGCATCGCCTGCAGCAGCGCCGACTGGGTGCGCGGCGAGGCGCGGTTGATCTCGTCGGCCATCAAAAGCTGGGCGAAGATCGGTCCGGAAATGAAGCGGAAGGAGCGCTTGCCGAATTCGTCCTGCTCCATCACTTCGGAGCCGAGGATGTCGGAGGGCATCAGATCGGGCGTGAACTGGATGCGGCGCGAATCGAGGCCGAGCACGACACCCAGTGTCTCGACCAGCTTGGTCTTGGCGAGGCCGGGCACGCCGACCAGCAGCGCATGGCCGCCGGCCAGCAACGCCACCAGCGTGCGCTCGACGACATTCTCCTGGCCGAAGATGACCCGGCCGACCCCGTCGCGAATTCTGGAGATGTCGGCCAGCGCCTTCTCGGCCTCGGCGATCATGTCCTTTTCGCTGATTGGGCTTTCCTTGACCATTACGCTCATTCAGCTCAATCCCTTAAAATTGGAGATAGATGGTTGGAAATAACGGTTGCAGCATAGCATAAGTTTGCCGCGATTCGGCCTCGCGTGGCGCCTACGTTGAAACTTAAATCACAGACTTAGGCTGACAAGCGGAACAACAGTGACTATTTCGTGACCATGTCGGAACACTTCGAACATCGCGAACAGCGCCTTGCCGATGCCACCGAGGCGCGCGGCCTGGAGGCGCTGATCTCGCGTGCGGCACGTGCCGGCAAGGGCGCGGCGCCGGTCGAGCGCTGGAATCCCGACTTTTGCGGCGATCTCGACATGGAGATCAAGGCCGACGGCACCTGGTTCTATCTGGGTACGCCGATCGGGCGCATGCCGCTGGTGCAGCTTTTCTCTTCCGTGCTGCGCAAGGATGCCGACGGCAGGACCTATCTGGTGACGCCGGTGGAAAAGGTCGGCATCCGGGTCGCCGATGCACCTTTCATCGCCGTCGAAATGGACGTTTCGGGCAGCGGTGACCAGCAAGTCATCACCTTCCGCACCAATGTCGGAGATGTCGTCGAGGCCGGGCCGGAGCGGCCGCTGCGCTTCGTCGACGAGAATGAGACCGGCGGATTGAAGCCCTATGTGCTGGTGCGCGGCAGGCTGGAGGCGCTGGTGGCGCGGCCGGTCATGTACGAACTGGTCGAGCATGCCGAGGAGATCGAGATCGACGGCAGGATGATGTTCGCCGTGCGCTCCAGGGGAGCGGTGTTTGCGATCATGCCGGCGGATCAACTGAAGCGGCTGAGCGCGTGATGGACCAGGTGTCACCGATGCCGTTTTCATCGGCGGATTTTCGCGCGCGCTTCGCCGCGCAGCCGCAGGCTCATGCCAGCGACGACTATGGCGATCACCGCTTCAATCCGGGCCATCCGCGCCTCAACCGGGGCAAGGCGCTGCGCAACGCGGCGGTGCTGATCCCGGTTGTCGATCACGAAGGCGAGGCGACGGTTCTCCTGACCAAGCGGGCCGAAAAGCTGCGCAACCATTCGGGGCAGGTGGCTTTTCCCGGCGGCACCATCGATGCCACCGACGCGAGCCCGGAAGCCGCGGCACTGCGCGAGACCTTCGAGGAGATCGGCCTTGGCCAGGATCGCATCGAGATCCTCGGACGCATGCCCGACTATGTCGCCGGCAGCGGCTACCGCATCGCGCCGGTGCTTGGCATCGTGCGGCCCGGTTTCCAGCTCGCCTTGAACGCCGATGAAGTCGACGCGGCCTTCGAGGTGCCGTTGCGCTTCCTGATGGAGCCCGCCAACCATAAGCGCGACAGCCGGATGTGGAACGATCTCGAATGGTTCTTCTATGACATGCCTTACGGCGACCGGCGCATCTGGGGCGTCACCGCCGGCATCATCCGTACGCTCTATGAAAGGCTCTATGCGTGAGTGTTTCGATCGCTGGCAGGGCCGACTGGCTCGCCGACAAGCATCTGCAGCGCCTGCTTGCCGCGCTCACCGAGGGCGGTGAAGAGGCGCGTATTGCCGGTGGGGCGGTGCGCAATACGCTGATGGGCCAGCCGGTCGCCGACGTGGACATCGCCACCACCTGTTTGCCTGAGGAAACCATCCGCCGCGCCGAGGCGAAAGGCTTCAAGGCGGTGCCAACCGGTATCGAGCACGGTACCATTACTGTGGTCGCAGGCGGCAAGCCCTATGAAATCACCACCTTGCGCGCCGATATCGAGACCGATGGCCGCCGCGCCAAGGTCTCGTTCGGCCGCGACTGGAAGCTCGACGCCGAGCGGCGCGATTTCACCATCAACGCGCTCTATGCCGAGGCCGACGGCAGGGTTCTCGACCTGGTCGGCGGCATCGCCGACATCGAGGCACGGCGGCTGCGCTTCATCGGCGGTCCGGAAGCACGTATCCGCGAGGATTACCTGCGCATCCTGCGCTTTTTCCGCTTTTTCGCCTGGTATGGCGAAGGGCGGCCGGACGCCGAGGGGCTGAAGGCCTGCGCGCGGCTGAAGGACGGGCTCGCACAGCTGTCGGCCGAGCGCGTCTGGTCCGAAGTGAAGAAGCTTCTGTCGGCGCCGGACCCATCTCGGGCGCTGCTGTGGATGCGGCAGGCCGGCGTCCTGACCGCGGCGCTGCCGGAAAGCGAGAGATGGGGCATCGACGCCATCCACGGGCTGACCAAGGCCGAGAAGGATCTGGGTTGGCCGGCCGACGCGATGCTGCGGCTGGAGGCGATCGTGCCGCCGGATGCGGCGCGCATGAAAATACTGGCCGAGCGGCTGAAACTGTCGACCGCGGAAGCTGATCGCCTGCGCCACTGGGGGCTGACGTCTGCCGTCGAGCCGAAGACGACCGAGGGCGAACTGGCCAAGCGGCTCTATCGTGGCGATCGGCAAGGCTTTGTCGATCGCCTGCGGCTGTCGCTCGCCTCGGCGCGGGTGCGGGCCGTCGACGACAATGACGCACTGCTCGAAGCCGGCGGTTTCTCGCGCCTGCTCGCCTTTGCGCTCAAATGGGAAAAGCCGTCGTTTCCGCTGAAAGGCGCCGATCTGACTGCACTTGGCGCCAAGCCTGGGCCGAAGCTCGGCGAAATCCTCAAGAACCTCGAGGCGGAATGGGTCGAAGCGGGATTTGCGCCTAATCGCGGCGCGTTGCTCGAACGCGCCGCGAAGGCCCTTGAACCCTAGAGCCTGGCTCGAATATCGTGCACGAAGGGCGGCCCATCTACCTGATGGCCACGGGAGCCAAGGCACGCGAAAGGCTTGCTTCGCCCTTGCCGTAGGTGGAGGCGCTATAGTTGACCAGCGTGTCGGTACGAGCCGTGTTGAGCAGATCGTTGGTGATCTGGGTCGGCGTCGCCTTGGTGAATTTACTGCCGATGATCGCCGCATAGCCTGAAATGATCGGCGCGGCGAAGGACGTGCCATAAAGGCCCGTCTTGCTCCCGTCGACACCGACTACAAGGAAATGGCTTTGCACAAGCGGATTGGATCCGGCGTAGTTGGAGTACCAGGCGAGCTGGGCCGGGTTTGACGTCGTGCCGTTCGTTGACAGCGCACCGACGAAGATCGCTGACGCTTTGCCGACCAGGGCGAGGTCGAGATAGTCCTGCTGGCCATTGGTGACACCGCCCACGGCAACGGAGTCGTTGCCGGCTGCCTTGGAGACAACGGCTGACCCTCTGGTGGCATAAGAGATGATCGAAGCCTCCTCGGCGCTCCATCCAATCTGGTTTGGGCTGTAGCCCGCTGTAGCGTACATGCCATAACTCAGATTGAGCACGTTCAGGCCAGGCGCCAGCGTCACCGCCGAGCTGGTTGTGAAGTCTTTCGACCTTATGGTTGCCAAGGGGGCAATCATGGAGGCTTCTTCGCGTGTCCATTCGCCGTGCCGCTGGGTCTGCACCCCAATGCCAAAGTTGCCGGAGAACCGCGATGTACTGGAAAAATCGTCAACGATCGTAATCGTGACGCCCTTGCCCTTGTAACCCGCGGCCCACGCGGCACCGACGTCGGGGCTCATCCACCCTGGTGTTGTTGCTGTTTGCGTGCGCGCGGCCGGGATCTTTGCACTTACGCATATGGACAGGCCGCCATGGCACAGCGCGGCCATCTCGTCGGCATCGGGGGCCTGCTGGGCCGACGCGATCGGCGCCGACAGCATGGCGAAGGCCATGGCGATACCGAATTTCAAATGTCTAGCTGGCATGTTCCTACTCCGATCAAACAAGAAACTGGTACGGGCGATCGCGAACCGCGGTTTTTCAATCCATGGCCTTCGGCGATCAGAAAGTAACACGGTAGTTCAGCCACAGATGCTGGCTCTCCGGTTTAGCGTTAACCAGATATTTCAACGTTTCCTCAGGAGCCATCTGGCTGGCCGCAAGCCGGCAATTGACGCTGTAGGTACCGAGGTCGCCATAGTCGGCCTGGCAGGATTTTTCGGTGAGTTTGCCGCCGATCACGGTGGTAAGCGACAGGGAAAGGGTGCTGTTCGGGCTCGGATGCATCTGGGTGAGGAAACCAAGCTTGAGGCTGGGCTCGATCCTGTATTTCTCGCCCTGTTCCCCGGTCCCAAATCCCCAAAGGATGCCGGTGTCCTGGGTGATCTGGGTGATGAGGTCCACGTGCATATCGACCCAGCTTGCGCGGTACCATTGGTTGAACGATACCCGGTTTCCGCTCTGCAATTCGTAACCGCCATTGCCCAAGCCTCGCGCGCGATCGCTGAGCGGCGAGCCCTGATGGACGTCGACCAACGATGTCGTCAATTCCTGGGCAACAACCGGCGATGCGCCAATGAGCGCGCACGAAACGAGCGCCATTGTGCAGGAGCTCAGTCGACTGCCGGACTTTTCGCGCATGCGCGAACCACCTCACCACCCCACCGATCCGGATCAGTGCCTGGTGGCGACGGGCTTCTCTGGCAGCCCACAGTACCCGGATTGTCCGGCCGACAGTGGCACCGGTTGGGTTACCGCGGGGTTTATTTTAGCTGGAGGGAATATATTTTTTTACTCACAAGGTGACGTGCACCGCGTCGAAGCGATTTCCTGCAACATCTCGTCGTCGCAATACGGAGCAGGTGCGGTGCCATGTATCAAAGCGACCACAACGCCAAAGCGAATGGCGGGCGTCAAGGTCGGCGCACAGCTTACGCGGCGTCGCGGGCCTTCTCGATGCGTGAACGGATCGCCTCGATCATAGTTTCGCGGATGGTCGTCTCGCCGTGCGTCTCGCGCATATGCTCGACGGCCCGGCGCATCACCTCGGCTTCCTCGTCGGCTCGGGTGTGCCAGTCACAGCCGGGAACGAGCGACCCGCAGTGGAATTCCTTCATCGGATTTCTCCCTTTTTCCTCCGTGGAGCCTGGGCGAGGCCCCAGTGCTTTCTTGGCCCACGCTTCGAATTCCGGGCTTGGACTTTCGGAGCCTGAGCGGGCGGAAAGCATAACACAGATGGGGTGATATTGGTTGCGGTCAACCACAAAAAGGCGGAGCGGTTCCGCTCCGCCCTCTTGCGCTTAGCCCAGGGCAGGGGCCGGACATCGTCTCGTCCAGCCCGGGCGGGTTGGTCGTCACTTCATGATCTTGACCGACTCGGCAATCTTGTTCTTGCCGCTCGTGTCCCATGAGATTCTGACTTTTTCACCGACCTTCAGGCCAGGATCCTTGAAGGTGCTGGGAAGCGTAAAAGATGATCCATTGTCAAGAACCAGGCTCATGGCTGTCGCGTCGAAGGTCTTGACCGTGCCGGTTGTGTGCTTGACGGCGGCGAATGCTACCGAACCGGAAGCGAGCAAGGCCGCCGCGGCGGCCGAAACAATGATCTTGCGCATTGGGAAGTACTCCTGGAAAGAGCGGGCATCCTTTTGACGAGGTGTCCCGCATGGTCTTGGGCCGTCCGGTTGCGTCGAGTCGCGGCTCGCTTGTTTCGACGCAATTCCGAACGGAAAAAGCGTTTCCCACTTCCTCGGAATTACGCTCAGCAAACCACCGGCGCTTCCCGACCCGGCACAACAATTAGACCAATCTTTTCAAGTGCCTATTAGACGAAAAAGAAATTTTCGAAGCATTCGGTGCCACATTCCGTGCCCATTTCGCCGGGAATGGGACATCAATGCGGCCTCACATCACGCTCACCATCTTGTTACGGCCAGCGGACCTCCGGCGGCAGGCTGGACAGGATCGACGCGACATTGCCGCCGGTTTTCAGGCCGAAGATGGTCCCGCGATCGTGAAGCAGGTTGAATTCGACATAGCGGCCACGGCGGATGAGCTGTTCGTCGCGGTCGCCGTCGGTCCAGTTCTCGTTGAAGTTGGCGCGCACGAGATGGCCGTAGACGACCAGGAAAGATCGCCCGACATCCTGGACGAAGTTCAAATCGGCATTCCAGCCGCCTTTGTCCTGCGCCGAATGCAGCCAGTCGAAGAAAATGCCGCCGGTGCCGCGCGGCTCGTTGCGGTGCGGCAGATAGAAGTACTCGTCGCACCAAGTCTTGAATTTCGGGTAGTCGGCGACATCAGCGTTCTTTTCGCAAGCGAACTGCATGGCGCGGTGGAAAGCGATGCTATCGGGATCGTCTTGTGTGCGGCGGCGGTACAGCACCGGGGTCAGATCGGCGCCGCCGCCGAACCAATGGCTGGAAGTGACGACCATGCGCGTGTTCATGTGCACGGCCGGGACGTTGGGGTTCCAAGGATGCGCGATCAGCGAAATGCCGGACGCCCAGAAGCGCGGATCTTCCTCGGCGCCGGGCATCTGCTTCCTGAATTCGGGCGAGAACTCGCCATAAACAGTCGAGGTGTGGACGCCGACCTTCTCGAAGACGCGGCCATGCATCATCGACATGGTGCCGCCGCCGCCCTTGCCCTGGTCACGCTCCCAAGGCGTCTTTTCGAAGCGGCCCGGCGACCATGAGGCCAGCGGTCCCTGGAGATCCTGCTCGATCTGCTCGAAGGCGCCGCAGATGCGTTCGCGCAAGGCCTCGAACCACAGGCGTGCCTTCATCTTCTTCTCTTCGATGTCGGCGGGCAGGCCAGGTGGCATTTCAGGTCGTTCCAAGTGCTGTCTCCGGTTGCGGGTCGGTCGAGTCGACAAAAGACTCGTCTTTTCCGGGCGCGATCCCTAATCTCTTAAGGGACAGGGTCAAGTCACTTTGGTTTTGCGCATGATCCTTTCCGAACCCGATTTCGGGGTCATGCGCCAGGTGCAAGGAGTTGTTTCGTGCGCACTCCGGCAAGACCGCCGCTGGATGGCCTGAAGAAAAGGCTCGACCAAAGCCGGGCCGAACGCGAGCGCATGCCGCGCGACGGTTTCCTGCGCGAGACCTTCGTGCTGCCGCGCTCCGATGCGCGCCTCAAAGCCAAGGAATGGTTCGAGCGTTTCCCCAAGCAGGCCTACTGGACGGAGATCGAAAGCTGGTTCGAACGGCCGGGGGATCTGATCGAATTCACCATCAGGCGGTTGCCGGCGGCGGATTAGGATTTCCTCGCACCGTTTACGGGAAGAGGATGCCGGCAGGCAGATGAGGGGCAGCGCGAACATTGAAAAGGTTCGCGCTGCCCCTCATCCGCCTTTCAGGCACCTTCTCCCCGTGAACGGGGAGAAGGAAGAACCAGCCTTCTCGCCCCCGTGCCTTCCCTTGCCAGCCTGTCGCCCTTGTTCCTGAGCGGACATTTGTCGATCGACATGCAGCCGCAGCCGATACAGTCGGTCAGGCCGTCGCGCAGCTTCTCTAGCTGGCTGATCTTCTGGTCGAGGCTATCGCGCCAAGCCGTTGAAAGCAGATTCCAATCCTCGCGCGTCGGCGTGCGGCCTTCAGGTAATGATTCAAGTGCCGCGCCGATTTCGGCCAGCGAGATGCCGACCTCCTGCGCGACCTTGATGATCGCCACCCGCCGCAGCACGTCGCGGCCGTAGCGGCGCTGGTTGCCTGATGTGCGGTGGCTGCGGATCAGCCCGCGCGCCTCATAGAAGTGCAGTGCCGATACCGCCACGCCGCTGCGCGTGGCCACTTGGCCGACCGTCAGTTCCGTTGCTGGAGCCATTTCCCATTTTCCGCTTGACCTCAAGTTAAGTTGAGCTTGTAGCGAAGAAATGCCGATGGAGCAAATGACAGGAGAAGGCGATGTGCGCCTGGGTGAAAATGACTGGAAACGGCGTTGCTGGTGAACCGCTATCCGAGTTGCCGGACGGCTTCGCCAGCCACCATGGCGACGGAGAGCGCGACGTTGATGCTGCGCGCGCCACCCTGCATGGGGATGGTCAGCCGCGCGTCCGCGGCCTGATGGACCGGATCCGGCACGCCTGCGGATTCGCGGCCGAACAGGAGAATGTCGCCGTGGGCGAAGGCGAATTCGGTGTAAGGGGCCGTCGCCTTGGTCGACAGAAGCACCAGCCGTTTCGCGTTCACCTTGCGCCATTCCTCGAAGGCGTTCCAGTCGACATGTCGGGTCAGGGCAGCCATTTCGATATAGTCCATGCCGGCGCGCCTGAGCGCTTTGTCGGAGAGCGGGAAGCCGGCCGGTTCGATGATGTCGACGCCAAGACCGAGGCAAGCGGCGAAGCGCAGGATTGTCCCGGTATTGCCGGCGATGTCAGGCTGGTAGAGCGCGACGCGGAGACGATTGTTCATTTCCGCATCTTTCTAATAAGTGGCAGATCGGCCACAGCGACCTCGCGGTTTTGGAAATTCCTGGACCTGCGGGTGGCCATTTTCTGCGAAGTCGGGTATACGGCCAGCATTGTCAACCCGAACCGATGGAGGGGTAACTCATGATGACCATGCACATCCAGCGCCTCTCCTGTGGGCCAGTACGCCCCACGGCGGTTTCGGTACGACGATTCTCCTGACTCTCTAAGACTTGATCGCACCGATTCCCGCCGAAACGATTTTTCGGCACTCGAAGGAATCCTGCGATGTTTTTCAAAAAGTCAAAAGGGCTGAACGCCCAAGCTGAGCATGTCCGGACCGACTCCTTCAGTCGTGTCCAGACCGACTCGTTCAGTCATGCCCTGACCGAGGCAATGCGCACCTCCGGCCGAATNTCCTTCAGTCGTGTCCAGACCGACTCGTTCAGTCATGCCCTGACCGAGGCAATGCGCACCTCCGGCCGAATGCCGGTGGTCGAACTTGCTTCGCCTTTTTTATCACATCTTCACGTGGAGGACGGACCAATGTTCGATCCCTACAGAATACCCGGTTCAAGAAGCCTGCACGAGCGCAAGATGGCGACCTGGGCTCTGCTGATCGGCGAAACCTATTCGTCGGCAGTCCACGCCGAAGTCCGCCGCCGGCCGCATCGCGGCATGCTGCCGGATGTCGATTTTTCGCGTGCGGTTCCCGACCCGGGCCGGCCCTCGCTGGTGCGCCGGATTATCCGGCTGATCCGGCCGGGCGCGAAAATCCGGCTCGTCGACACCGCACCGTCAGGATCGACAAACGAGCCTGTCGGCGAAAAGCCCGCGAGCCCCTATATAGCGCGAAGCAGGGCCGGCGGTCCGGATGATTCCGGACCGTCGGCCCTCGGCGCCACACGGCCCGGGGACTTCGTACGTCGCCACGCCGCGTAAGCGGGAAACAGATTTCACGAGCATGACCTATGTTGTTGTTTAACTGGTTTGAAAGAAGGCTCGATCCGTTCCCGGCAGCGGAACCGGTCGAGCCGCCCAAGACGCTGGTGGCCTTCTGCCTGCATTATACGCGCGGCGCATGGCCCTATATACTGACCGATGCGGTGCTGGTGACGGCCATCGCCATCGCGGAAGTGTGGATGTTCGGTTTCCTCGGCCGCATCGTCGACTGGCTGTCGGGGCAGAACCGCGAAACCTTCCTGCAGACAGAAGGCTGGAAGCTCGCCGGCATGGCCTTCATCGTGCTGTTCGCGCTGCCGGGCACCGTCTGGCTGCATTCGCTGCTCAACCAGCAGACGCTGATGGGCAATTATCCGATGCGCATACGCTGGCAGGTGCACCGCTACCTGCTCAGGCAATCGATGAGCTTCTACCAGGATGAGTTCGCCGGCCGCATCGCAACCAAGCTGATGCAGACGGCGCTCGCCGTGCGCGAGTGCGTCATCAAGGTGATCGACGTGCTGAACTACGTCATCGTCTATTTCCTCGGCATGTTGTTCATCGTCGGCTCGGCCGACTGGCGGCTGGCGGCGCCGCTTGGCGTCTGGCTGGTCGGTTACATCCTGTTGCTGCGCTTTTTCATTCCGCGCCTCGGCAAGGTCGGCGAGGAGCAGGCCAATGCGCGCTCGACCATGACGGGCCGCGTCGTCGACAGCTACACCAACATCCAGACGGTCAAGCTGTTCAGCCATTCGCGCCGCGAGGCCTCCTTCGCCAGGGAAGGCATGATGGGCTTCCTCGACACGGTCTACCGGTCGATGCGGCTGGTAACGGTGCTTTTCGGTTCGCTCTACATCCTGAACGCTTTGCTGCTGTTCTCGGTCACCGCCATCTCGCTGTGGCTGTGGATGGGGCAAGCGGTGACGATCGGCGCGGTGGCCGTGGTCATCGGCCTGGTGCTCAGGATGTGGGGCATGTCGCAGTGGATCATGTGGGAAATGTCGGGCCTGTTCGAGAACATCGGCACGGTGCAGGACGGCATCGCCTCGATCTCGCTGCCGCGCCTGGTCGAGGACAAGCCCGATGCGAAGGAGATCACCGTTTCCCGTGGTGAAATCCGCTTCGAGGACATCCGTTTCCATTACGGCAAGCAGAAGGGGGTCATCGAGAGCCTGTCGCTGGCGGTGAAGCCGGGCGAGAAGGTCGGCATCGTCGGCCGTTCGGGCGCCGGCAAGTCGACGCTGGTCAATCTGCTCCTGCGCTTCTACGACTTGGAGAGCGGCCGGGTCCTGATCGATGGCCAGGAGATCGCCGGTGTGAAGCAGGATTCTCTGCGTGCCCAGATCGGCATGGTCACGCAGGACACCTCGCTGCTGCATCGTTCGGTGCGCGACAACATCCTCTATGGCCGGCCCGACGCGTCGGACGAGATGCTTGTCGAGGCGGCGCGGCGGGCCGAGGCGCTGGATTTCATCGGCGGGCTTTCGGACCACAATGGCCGCAAGGGGTTCGACGCCCATGTCGGCGACCGCGGGGTCAAATTGTCCGGCGGCCAGCGGCAACGCATCGCCATTGCTCGCGTTATGTTGAAGGATGCGCCTATACTTATCCTTGACGAGGCGACATCGGCGCTGGATTCCGAGGCGGAAGCGGCCATCCAGGAGAATCTTTACAAGCTCATGCAAGGCAAGACCGTCATTGCCATCGCGCACCGGCTGTCGACCATCGCGGCGATGGACAGGCTGGTGGTGATGGACCAGGGCCGCGTCATCGAAGAGGGTTCGCACGACGAACTGGTCGCCAGGGGCGGGCTCTATGCGCAGCTCTGGCAACGCCAGTCGGGCGGCTTCCTGCTCGAGGACAGCCCCGTCGAGGCCGCCAACGACCTCGTTGCCAATGACATCGGTGCCAAGGGGCAAGCCGCAGAATGATGATCGCCGCATGATGACAGCCGTCTATCGCTGGTTCGAGAACTGGGTTTATCCGTTCAGGGAGCCGTCGAGCCTTCGGCCACCTTCAAGCGTCACCGGCTTTCTCTGGCACTATGTCGGCCAGGCGAAATTCGCCTTCTTCGCCATGCTGGTCATCGGCGGCATCGCGCCGCTGGTCGAGGCGGGCCTGTTCTACTTCGTCGGGCGGCTGGTCGATATTCTCGACCAGCTTCCCGGCGAGCGCAGCTGGGATGCGCTGTGGACCGCCGCCGGCCCGGAGCTGGTGTTCATGATCGTGGTGGTGCTGGTCGTCCGCACCATCGTCGTCGGCCTGTCGGCGCTGGTCGACGAACAGACGATCACGCCCGGCTTCTACAATCTGGTGCGCTGGCAAGCGCACAGGCATGTCTCGCGCCAGTCCTACGCCTTCTTCCAGAACGATTTCGCCGGCCGCATCGCCACAAAAGTCTGGCAGGCGGGCCAGGCGACCGGCGATTTGATGGAAAGCTTCCTCGAGGTGGTCTGGTTCATGGTCGTCTACACGGTGACGACGCTGGCGCTGGTCGCCGGGCTCGATCTCAGGCTCGCTGTGCTGGTGGTGATCTGGATCACCGCCTTCGGCTGGCTGGCCAAGCTCTATCTGCCGGCAATCCGCAAGCACGCCGAGGCGACGGCCGAAGCCGGCTCGATGATCACCGGGCGCATCGTCGATTCCTATTCCAACGTGCAGACGCTGAAGCTGTTTTCGGCCGACGGCGACGACCGCTACATCAGGAACGGCTTCGACATCTATCTCGACGCGCTGCGCCCCTTCACCCGCCGGCTGACCGGCGTGCGCATGGCGCTGACGACGCTGTCGGGCATCATGATCACGGCGATCGGCTGTTTTGCCGTCTATCTCTGGGTCGAGGGCTCGATCACCGTCGGCGCGGTCGCCTTCACGCTGTCGCTGGTGCTTCGGCTCAACATGCTGCTCGGCCGGCTGATGATGCAGCTCAACAGCATCTTGCGAAACCTCGGCGTGCTGGAGAACTCCAAGGCGCTGATCTCGCAGCCGCTCGGGCTCATCGACGCGCCTGACGCCAAGGAACTCATCGTGGCTGGCGGCCGCATCGACGTGAAAAACGTCGAGTTCCACTATGGCAAGGGGTTCGGGGTGCTGAACGGCATCGACCTTGTCGTGAAGCCGGGCGAGAAAGTCGGGCTGGTCGGACCGTCGGGTGCCGGCAAGACGACGCTCGCCAATCTGATCCTGCGGCTCTACGATCTGGAGAGCGGCTCGATCACCATCGACGGCCAGGACGTTTCGGACGTTACGCAGAATTCACTGCGCGCCAATATCGGCGTCGTCAGCCAGGACACGGCGCTGTTTCATCGCTCGTTGCGCGACAACATCAAGCTCGGCATGCCCGACGCGACCGATGCGGAGGTGATCGCGGCGGCGAAGAAAGCCGAGGCGCACGAGTTCATCCTTGGCCTGCGCGACAACAGGGACCGGGCCGGCTACGAGGCCTTTGTCGGCGAGCGCGGCGTCAAGCTTTCGGGAGGCCAGCGCCAGCGCGTCGCAATCGCACGTGTCTTCCTCAAGGATGCGCCAATCCTGATCCTCGACGAGGCGACCTCGGCGCTCGATTCCGACATCGAGGCGGCGATCCAGGAAAATTTGACGCGGCTGATGCAGGACAAGACCGTGATCGCCATCGCCCACCGGCTGTCGACGATCGCCGCCCTCGATCGCCTGGTGGTGCTCGATGGCGGCCGCATCGTCGAGCAAGGCACGCATGACGAACTGGTGGCGCTCGACGGTCTTTATGCGCGGCTGTGGAAACGGCAGTCCGGCGGCTTCCTCTATCACGAGGAAAGCGTGCTGGAAGAGACACGGCCGGCGGAGTAGGTTTGATGGCTATTGTCTTGCCGCTAGAGACTGAAGTGCTCAATGAGCTCCGGTTGGAATTGCTTAAGTTCCTCTCCGACCATTCTGGACTTTCCGTGCCGGCAGCAGTCTCCTTTACAAAAATGGACGATGGGGACATGGGAAGCTTCGAAGCTGTAGGTGTTGGCCATTCCTTGACAACTAAGGCGCGACTGATCTCCGATTTTGCCTACACGGATGTCGACGGTATGGGCGTCTTAGTGTCCGCGTTCTCGGATGGACACGTTATTTCCGCGGTCGATTTTTGGAGATATGATTTCGGCCCTATTTTATCTTTTCCCGAAGCTAAGGACTTGGAGGCCCGCTGATGTCTCTACGCCCCCCTTCTGGTTCGACGAGCGCTGCCGCCGACGAAGCCGCTTTCGATGCGCTTGGCCACGAGATCCTAGCCGAGAAGGCGGCCGCGCTCGGCCGCGCCGGGCAGAAGGTCGAGGAAACGCTGGCAAGGCTGCGTGACAATGCCGACGAACAGATACGCTCGATGCTCCTGAAGGATGCCGCCAAGGCAGTGCACGCCTACTTCATCCAGCGCGAACTGTGCGGGCTGCGCAGGCATGATGCCGTCATCCGCGAATACAACATCCCGAAGGCCGTGCTGGTCAGGCTTGGCGCCATGTAGGGCCGGAGCCTGCAGCGCGGATTTCCCTGTGAAATCTCGCCAGGCGGACGGCGAGCGCTTCGGGGTTCTCGTCGGCGACGAAGTGTCCGCTGTCGGCGATGATGTCGCCCTCGACGTTCGACAGCCCGGCCGCCCGCAGCCCGTCGACATAGTCGTCGATGTCGCCGGCCTCGGCCGACCCCCTCAGATACAGCACCGGGATCGCGATCGGCTGGGTGGGCGGAAGCGCGTTGGCCTTGGCGTCTTCGGGGAAGGCGCGGTACCAGTCGAAGCCGGCCTGAAGGCTTTCCGGCCGGGAATAGGCTCTTGCATAGATTTCCCTGGCCTGCGCGGGGATCGATGCCCGATCCTTCGAAAGCGCATTGAAGAAGAAGTCGAAATAGGTGCTCTGATGGCCGCTCACCAGCGTTTCCGGCAATGCCGGGACGGCATGGAATGCAAAATGCCAGATCATCGGATTGCGAATGACCTCCTCCCACGGCGCGACGCCTGGAACGACGACATCCATGATCGCCGCGCCAGAAAGAATGTCGGGATGGTCACGCAACAGAGCGAACACGATCTGGCCGCCGACATCATGGCCGGCGGCCACGAGTTGGCGCAGCCCGCAAGCCTCGGCAACGCCCCTCATCAGCCTCGCCAGGGTTTTCTTGTCGCCTGCCTTGGGCATGCCTTGCGAGCCGCCGATGCAGGGCAGGTCGGGTGCGACGACCCGGTAATCGGCGGCCAGCCGGCCGATCACGCGTTCGAACGCGTAGGAGCTTTGCGGCCATCCATGCAGCAGGAGGAAGGCAGGCGCATCGGCCGGGCCTGCCTCGCGGATGGCAATGCTCAGCCCTTCGATTTCGATGTTTGAGGTTCGCATGTCCTGCATATCCTGGCCCGATGCCACGCCATAGATCTAGGCGGCAATCGGGAACTCGACAGGGCTATGCCGGATTCACTCCAGCCATTCGGTGATGAACGTACCGTTCTCGTGGATGTCCGTCGTTTCCAGCGGACCCGGGCCGAGATTGGTGAATTTATGCGGCGTGTGAGGCGGCACGATCAGGATCTGGCCGGCGGTGGCCTCGATTTCCTGGTCGCCGACCGTGAACAGGCCGGTGCCCTGGCGGATGATGAAGATCTCCGCGTAGGGATGGGAGTGCAGCCGCGGTCCGCCGCCGACATCGGGCAGGTGATTGAAGATCAGGCAGGAGTTGGAGCCATAGGCGCCGCACTGCAGTTCACCCTTCCAGCGGTCGGGGCGAACAGCCCATTCCTCGCGATCGATGACGTGTGCCATGCAAGGAAGGATAGATCACACCGGCGTCCCGTGTCGAGGCGAACCAGGGCATCGGATTTGCGGTTGTTTCCCGGTTGTTTAGCCGCCTTTTGCGACCATTCGCCGCCTTGCCGCGCAGTGGCGGATTTTGTCCCCGCGACAATCTGCCCTTGTGCCTTCACCCGTCTGGACAAAAACGGGCTTCACGCATAAACCGAAGTCCAAATGCCGGAGGAATTCGCTAGCCTGTTCGCCATGCGCTGTCGGGTTGGCGTGATTGAGCGGGGAACAGGCTCGGCCACCGGCGCGGAAGAGGCGAAAGGATCAGGCACCCGTGAGCGCAACCGATACCCACGATCCCAACCGTCGAGATTTTCTCTACGTCGCCACCGGCATGGCAGCCGTGGTCGGCGCCGGCGCCGTTGCCTGGCCCTTCATCGACCAGATGCGCCCCGATGCCTCGACGCTGGCGCTTGCCTCGGTCGAGGTCGATGTCGCCTCGCTGACACCGGGCATGTCCTTGATCGTCAAGTGGCGCGGCAAGCCGGTCGTGGTGCGCAACCGCACCGAACAGGAAATGAAGGACGGCGAGGCCGTCAAGCTCTCCGATCTCAAGGATCCGATCGCCCGCAACGCCAACCTTCCGGCCGACGCGCCGGCGACCGACGCCAACCGCACCACGCCCGGCAAGGAAGCCTGGATGGTGATGGTTCAGGTCTGCACCCATCTGGGCTGCATTCCGCTCGGCCAGGAAGGCGATTTCGGCGGCTGGTTCTGCCCGTGCCACGGCTCGCAATACGATACCGCCGGCCGCATCCGCAAAGGCCCGGCGCCCGAGAACATGGCTGTGCCGGTATTCAAGTTCATTTCCGATACCAAGATCCTTATCGGTTGAGGCAGGGGATATTTCGATGAGCGAGGGACACTCGACCTACACGCCCAAGACCGGTATCGAACGCTGGTTCGACGCCCGCATGCCGCTGCCGCGGCTGGTTTATGACAGCTTCGTCGCCTATCCGGTGCCGCGCAACCTCAACTATGCCTGGACCTTCGGCGGCATCCTGTCGATCATGCTGGTGGCGCAGATCCTGACCGGCATCGTGCTGGCCATGCACTACACGGCCGACACCAATCTAGCCTTCGGCTCGGTCGAGAAGATCATGCGCGACGTCAATTCCGGCTGGCTCCTGCGCTACATGCATGCCAACGGCGCCTCGTTCTTCTTCGTCGCCGTCTATATCCACATCTTCCGTGGCCTCTATTACGGCTCCTACAAGGCGCCGCGCGAACTGCTCTGGATCCTCGGCTGCATCATCTACCTCCTGATGATGGCGACCGGCTTCATGGGCTACGTGCTGCCATGGGGACAGATGAGCTTCTGGGGCGCCACCGTCATCACCGGCTTCTTCAGCGCCATTCCGCTGGTCGGCGACTGGATCCAGCAGCTGTTGCTGGGCGGCTTCGCCGTCGACAACCCGACGCTCAACCGCTTCTTCGCGCTGCATTACCTGCTGCCGTTCATGATCGCCGGCGTCGTCGTGCTGCACGTCTGGGCGCTGCATGTCGTGGGCCAGTCGAACCCGACCGGCATCGAGGTCAAGTCGAAGACCGACACCGTCGCCTTCACCCCTTACGCGACCATCAAGGACGCGTTCGGCATGATCGTGTTCCTGTTCTTCTTCGCCTACTTCGTCTTCTACCTGCCGAACTATCTCGGCCATCCGGACAATTACACGGTCGCCAACCCGCTGAAGACCCCGGCCCATATCGTGCCGGAATGGTACTTCCTGCCGTTCTACGCGATCCTGCGCGCCATCACCTTCAACATCGGGCCGATCAACTCCAAGCTCGGCGGCGTGCTATGCATGTTCGGTGCCATCGTCATGCTGTTCCTGGTGCCGTGGCTCGACACTTCCAAGGTGCGTTCGGCGGTCTACCGGCCCTGGTACAAGCTGTTCTTCTGGCTGTTCGTGGCCGATGCCATCCTGCTCGGCTGGCTGGGCTCGCAGCCGGCGGAAGGCAGCTATGTGTTCATGGCGCAGATGGCGACGCTGTTCTACTTCGCCTTCTTCCTGATCGCGCTGCCAGTGCTCGGCCTGATCGAGACGCCGCGCAGGGTGCCGAACTCGATCACCGAGGCGGTGCTCGAAAAGAACAAGGGTGGCAGCGGGCATCCGGCGGGCGCCACGGCCGCACCAGAGACCAAGGGCTAGAGCATGATCCCGAAAAGTGGGAACCGGTTTTCCCGGACAAACGGAACCGTTTGTCCAGAGATCATGCTCAAACAGGAAGACAGAGCGGTAGAGAATCTAAGGGGATTTGGCATGAAAAAGATTCTCACCTCGCTGGCGCTGATCGGCCTTGTGGCTGCCGGCGTTGGAACTGGAGGCACTTGGGCATTCGCGGCCGAAGAGGCGCACAATGCAGCCGCACCGACGCATTTCCCGATCGACGAGCCGAAGGAGATGAACTGGAGCTTCACCGGCCCGTTCGGCACCTATGACAAGGCGCAGCTGCAGCGCGGCCTGAAGGTCTACAAGGAAGTCTGCTCGGCCTGTCACTCGATGAATTTGGTGGCGTTCCGCACGCTTTCGGACCTCGGCTACAGTGACGCCCAGGTCAAGACGCTGTCGGCCGAATATACCATCCATGACGGCCCCAACGATGCCGGCGACATGTTCGACCGTCCCGGCAAGCCGTCAGACCATTTCCCGGCGCCGTTCGCCAATGAGGAAGCCGCCGCTGCCTCCAATGGCGGCGCTGCCCCGCCCGACATGTCGCTGCTGGCCAAGGCTCGCGGCGTCGAGCGCGGCTTTCCGCAGTTCGTCTTCGACATCTTCACCCAGTATGACGCGGGCGGCCCCGACTACATCCATTCGCTGCTGACCGGCTACGATCAAACGCCGCCGGCCGGAATGGTCATCCCGGAAGGCACGCACTACAATCCGTACTTCATGTCGGGCGTGTCGCTGAAGATGCCCAAGCCGCTCTCCGACGGCCAGGTGACCTATGATGACGGCTCGCCGCAGACCGTCGACCAGTATTCCCGCGACGTGGCCGCCTTCCTGACATGGGCCGCCGAGCCGCACATGGAAGACCGCAAGAAAATGGGCTTCCGCGTGCTGGTGTTCCTGCTGCTGTTCGGCGCGCTGGTCTATCTGACCAAGCGCAAGGTGTGGGAAGGCATCGCCCACTGAGCGGGGCGGACATAGCGAAATGCAGGGGGGCGCCGAGAGGCGCCCTTTTTGCGTCCGGTGACGGTCATGTCACATGGCCGTCACCGCATCTGGCGATCCTGCGGCATTCTCGAACAAAGGATCGCTCCATGAAGAAATACGCATCGCTCGCGGCTGGTCTGCTGCTGCTGGTCATCGGCTCGGCCGCCCAAGCCGAAGACGCAAAACCCTTCGTCACCAATAAGGACGTCGACCTGACGATGATCCTGCCGCCTCCACCGGCGAACGATTCGGCCGAGACCAAGGCCGAACTCGGCGAGGTGCTGACGCTGCAGGTGACGCGTACGCCCGAAATGGAAGCCCGCGCCGTCGCCGATGCCGAAGAGAATGTCTGGCGCTTCGCCGATGTCATGGGGCCGAATTTCACTGCGGAAAAGCTGCCGAAATTCAGCGCCTTCTTCGACCGGGTCGTGGCCACCGAAGGTGCTGTCGTCGACCCGGCCAAGGATGTGTGGAAGCGTCCGCGCCCGCACCGGCTCAGCGATCTTGTCAAGCCGGCGGTCAAGCTGTCGAGCTCCGGCTCCTGGCCGTCCGGCCACGCCACTGTCGGCACCATGATGGGCATCATCCTGGCCGACATGGTTCCGGAAAGGCGCGCCGAGATCATGGCGCGCGCGGCCGAATACGCCCACAACCGCGTTGTCGGCGGCATCCATTATCCGTCCGATGTCGAGATGGGCAAGATTTCCGGCAGCGTCATTGCCGCGGTCCTGCTCAACCGGGACGATTTCAAGGCCGAATATGAGGTTGCCAGGGCCGAGCTGCGTTCCGACCTCGGCATGTAAGACTTCGCCGGCAATCTCGGCAGAGAGGGGCGCTTCAGGCGCCCCTTTTCGTGTTCACGGCCGTGCTCTATGGGGAGTTCAGCAATTAGTTCGTTGGCAGGGCCGCATCTGGTTGATATTTCAACAGCGGCAAAGGCTTCGTCGGCCATGGCCTTGGAAATCGATGATGCGGCTCAGCGACTGTCACAATTTTTCCGATTTCCGGCGGATGGCGCAGCGAAGGCTGCCGGGGCCGATCTTCAATTACATCGATGGCGCGGCCGATGACGAGGTCACCTATCGCCGCAACACCGCAAGTTTCGAAAGCTGTGACCTGGTCCCCAACGTCCTGCGCGGGGTGAGTGAGATCGACATGTCGGTGACCGTCATGGGTCAGAAATTGGCTATGCCGTTCTATTGCTCACCGACTGCCCTGCAGCGGCTTTTCCACCATCAGGGCGAGAGGGCGGTCGCCAAAGCCGCGGCCAAATACGGCACGATGTTCGGTGTTTCCACGCTCGGCACCGTCAGCCTCGAGGAAGTGCGCAGGATCAGCAGCAGCCCGCAGATCTACCAGTTCTACTTCCACCGAGATCGCGGCCTCAACCGGGCGATGATACAGCGGGCAAAGCAGGTTGGCGTAGAAGTGATGATGCTGACCGTCGACAGCACCACCGGGGGCAATCGCGAACGCGACAAGCGCACTGGTTTTGCCATTCCCTTCAAACTCAACCTTGCCGGCATGGCGCAGTTCGCGCTGAAGCCGGCTTGGGCAGTCAACTATTTCACCCATGAGGGCTTCAAGTTGCCGCAGCTCGACGAACATGTCGACATGGGCGGCGGCACGATGTCGATCAGCCGCTACTTCACCGAGATGCTCGATCCGTCGATGACCTGGGACGATGTCGCCGAGATGGTCAGGCAGTGGTCGGGTCCGTTCTGCCTCAAGGGTATCATGTCGGTGGAGGATGCCAGACGCGCCGTCGATATTGGCTGCAGCGGCATCGTACTGTCCAACCATGGCGGGCGGCAATTGGATGGCTCGCGGGCGGCATTCGACCAGCTTGCCGAGGTCGTCGATGCCGTCGGCGACAAGATCGACGTCATCATGGATGGTGGTGTGCAGCGCGGCACCCATGTGCTGAAGGCACTGTCGCTCGGGGCCAAGGCCGTCGGCATTGGCCGGTACTATATGTTTCCCCTGGCGGCGGCCGGCCAACCGGGTGTCGAAAGGGCGCTCGAGCAGATGCGGGTCGAGGTCGAACGCGGCATGAAGCTGATGGGCTGCAGTTCGATCGGGCAATTGTCGCGCTCCAATCTCCGTTTCAGATAGTCGGAGTCGGGCGGACCATCGCGGATCATGCGGATGCGGAATATGGCTGGGGTCTGCTAGATCGATCCCTTCCGGATGCGGCTTGTCTCGGCCGCCACATCGCGCTAGCCGTTGTCGGTCGCGCCGGGTTACGATCGGACCCTGCCGCCTTTCACGCCCGTCAGTTGGATCATCCGGAGAGCCGTCTCATGAAACCTTCGCTCGAAGACACGCTGCTGGCGTCGATCCGCACCATCCCGGACTATCCCAAGCCCGGCATCCTGTTTCGCGACATCACGACGCTGCTTGGCAATGCGCGCGCCTTCCGCCGCGCCATCGACGAACTGGTGCATCCCTATGCCGGTCAGAAGATCGACAAGATCGCCGGGATCGAGGCGCGCGGCTTCATCCTTGGCGGCGCCGTCGCCCACCAGCTCTCAGCTGGCTTCGTGCCGATCCGCAAGAAAGGCAAGCTGCCTTACGAGACCGTGCGCGTCGCCTACAGCCTGGAATACGGGCTCGACGAAATGGAGATGCACAAGGACGGCGTTGCCCCTGGGGAGAAGGTGATCCTCGTCGACGACCTGATCGCCACCGGCGGCACGGCGGAGGCGGCGGTCAAGCTCTTGCGCCAGATCGGCGCCGACATCCTCGCCGCCTGCTTCGTCATCGACCTGCCGGACCTCGGCGGCCGCGCCAAGCTGGAAGCGCTCGGTGTGCCGGTGCGGACGCTGATCGGGTTCGAGGGCCATTGAGGGAGCAGTTCTTCCCTTCCCCTTGCGGGAGAAGGTGGATCGGCGCGCAGCGCCGAGACGGTTGAGGGGTGGGCGACGGAGTGCCGTCGGCGCCAAGCTGGAACACCCCTCATCCGACCTCGCTTCGCGAGGCCACCTTCTCCCGCAAGGGGAGAAGGAAGAGCGCCCAGCGCCGCTACTCCACCTTCACCAGCACGGCGCTCTCGAACTCCAGCACCTTGTCGCCGGCCGAGGCGAAGGCCTCGCAACGCAGCGTCAGCAGGCGCCAGCCGGGGCGCGAGGCGATCGGGCGGTGGGAAAGGGCGGTGCGCGTGAAGGTGACGGTTTCGCCGGCGTAGACCGGCTTCAGCCATTTCAGGTTCTTGAAGCCGGGCGAGGGGCCGAATTCGGGGACCAAGCCGGGGCCGTCCCAGGCAGCGCCCCCGGTGTCCATGCCGGCTTCGAGATTGAGTTTCATCCAGGTGGCGGCGGTATGCCAGCCGGAGGCGCAGAGGCCGCCGAGCACGCTCTTCCTGGCGGCTTCCTCGTCGATATGGAAGATTTGCGGGTCGTATTTGCGGGCGAAGGCCTTGATCGCCTCGGGCTCGAATGTGTGCGAGCCCAGCGTCACGGTGGTACCGATGCGGAAGAATTCGTCCAGGGTCATGCCAGGCTCCCCGCGGCCTCACGCGTGAGGAACATGACGGAATTCTCAAGCTCGAAAACGCTTTCGCCGCGCTGGTTGAACAGTTCGCTGCGCATGGTGACGAAGCCCAGTTGCGGCTTCGATCTCGACAGGCGCTTGGCGACGACCACGAGGCTGCCGGTGAGCTGGTCGCCGGCCAGGACCGGCTTTTTCCATTTGACCTGGTCGACGCCGGGCGCGCCCTGGCAGGTGGAGTCCAGCAGGAAGGCATCGCACAGCATGCGCATGAACATGGCGCAGGTGTNAGCCCGCCAAGGATGCTGGCCTTGCCGGCCTCCTCGTCGAGATGCATCGGCTGGGCGTCGAACTCCCGCGCGAATTCGATGATCTCGGCGGCACTTACCAGCTTGGTGCCGAGGTCGAGCGAGGTGCCCTCGACGAACTCCTCATAGGCCCAGGTTTTTGCAGTCATGGTCTGAAATCCGGCTCAGCGATCCGCAGGGATCGGGTATCCCGGATGCAGGCAGGGCGCGGTTTGGTCAAGTTATTTCTGGTGCGCCAGCAACAGGCAGTCCGCCCGCGGCGACCCGATCAAAGCCAGCCGCGGCGGCGGAAATACCAGAAGGGCAGGATCGCCGACAGGATCATCAGGCCGATGGCGAAGGGATAGCCAAGCTGCCATTTCAGCTCGGGAATGACGTCGAAATTCATGCCGTAGATGGAGGCGACCAGCGTTGGCGGCAGGAAGATGACGGCGGCAACCGAGAAGATCTTGATGATGGCGTTCTGTTCGATCGAGATCATGCCGAGCGTGGCGTCGAGCAGGAAGGAGATCTTCTGCGACAGGAAGGTGGCGTGGTCGGCAAGCGACAGCACGTCGCGCGACAAGGTCTTGATGCGGGCGCGGATATCCTTGCTCATCCTGGTCTGGGTGGCGACATGGGCGAGGAAACCGGCGAGGCGCTGCAGCGAGATCAGGCTGTCGCGCACGGAGGAGGCGATGTCCTCCTTGCGGCCGATGGCTTTCAGCAGCTCCTGGAAGTCGCGGTTGCGCTTCGACGCCTTGGTCGAGGTCGCCTGGAAGATGTCACGCGAGATCACTTCCACGTCACGGCCGGCGCGCTCGAGAATGTCGGCAAGGCGATCGACGATCGCTTCCAGCAGGCCGATCAGGATGGTGTCGCCGCTGGTGCATCCGGTCGCCGCCTTCTCGGCGCGCAGCGGAAAGGTCTTGAACGCCTTCGGTTCGTGGTAGCGCACCGTGATCAGCCTGTTGCCGGCGAGCGCGAACGTGACCGGTGACATCAGGGGATCGTCGACCTCGGTCTGGGCGGGCAGGGTAGCGGTCATGAAGTAGGCGCCGTCCTCGATATAGAGGCGGCTGGAAATCTCGATCTCCTCCATCTCCTCGCGAGTCGGGATGGCGATGCCGAGCCAGCTTTCGATGGTGGCCTCTTCCTCCTTGGTCGGATTGACGAGATCGGCCCAGACCACCTTGTCGCCATTGGCCTGGAGGTCGTCGGTGAGACGCAGGCGATCATTGTCGACGACGAAGGCCTTGATCATCGCCAGATCTCCCCTGCTGGATCAAAGGGCGGTTGGATTGATGTCGGATTGCACGGCTCTTCGTCGCATGCGCCGAGCGTGTGCCCGCCGCTTAGACCCGTGCCATGAAAAAATCAAGACAAGTGGCCATTGGACGGGATGGCACCAGAGCTCGGAGATACGCCGATAGTGCATCGCCGCAGGATCGCGACGATGCTTTGGATGCCTACCGTGCGAACATCACGTGTTGAACTTGAACAGCATGATGTCGCCGTCCTGGACGACATATTCCTTGCCTTCATCGCGTGCCTNAACATCACGTGTTGAACTTGAACAGCATGATGTCGCCGTCCTGGACGACATATTCCTTGCCTTCATCGCGTGCCTTGCCGGCTTCCTTGGCCGCCACTTCGCCACCCAGCGTGACGAAGTCGTTATAGGCCCTTATGGACGGTTCATGCGCGGGTTTCAGCTTGTTGCATTTGCTTTAGATACTTTGTTGAAGAGATAAGGGGTACTTTTCGAGACTACATTGTTCGTTCCTCGAACGCCAAATTGGCTAGACACTTGCCCATTTTCGAGGTTGGATAGTGCGCTTGGGCGGGGATATTAAATTTGGCAAAACATGTCTTTGGGGGACCTGACACGTCGAGAAAATTGAAATGTCTGCAAGAGTATTTGCAGGCGTTTTCGATTGCGCTTCGAAATCAGGATTTTGCTTGCATCTACATCGACGCATTTGCTGGTTCTGGCACTCGCACCGAAGTGCGCCCCGGTTTGCCGCTATTCGGGCCGGATTTTGCTGAGCCAGAGGAAATCACGACACCAGGGTCGGCCCGAATCGCGATCGAAATCGATCCACCAATGCACTCGATTGTTCTCATTGAACAAGACACGTTCCGGTTCTCAGAACTTCAAACTCTGGTTGAGGAATATCCAGATCGCAAAATCATCGTGCGCAATGGGGACGCCAATAAACTCGTGCAGCGTCTATGCACGAATACCCCTTGGCGAGGTTCCGAAATTGTCGGCCGTGGAATACGTGGGGTTATTTTTCTAGATCCGTACGGCATGGAGGTGTCTTGGGAGACGGTGGAGGCAATTGCCAAGACCGAGGCACTGGATTGTTGGTACTTCTTTCCGCTGTCCGGCCTCTACAGGAATGCTCCGCACGATCCGGCTAAGCTCGATCTTGGCAAGCAAGCAAGTCTAGATAGGGTTCTAGGCGCCAGCGACTGGCGGTCTCGTTGGTATAATCATGAAATTGCGCGTGAAGACATTTTCGAAACGCAAGGGCTGGCGGCGCGCCGAGCTGATGTAAACGCGATTGAAGCCTATGTGAAAGAACGCCTTGAAACCGCCTTCAAAGGTGCCGTGCTTGATCCGGTTCGGCTTCACCACAGGAACGGTGCGCCGCTTGCATCGCTTTTCTTTGCGGTTTCGAATACTAGCTCGGCAGCCGTGAAGCTGGCGACCAAGATGGCATCTCACATTCTCAATTCTGGTAGGTCATCCCACAAGCGCTCACGATAGGTTCGACCTGTTGCCTTCTTGTTCTTCCCGCCCCACTGTTTGAAAAAGAATGCGGCATCGGCATCGGTGCATTGGTCGAAGATTTCGTCGATCCACTTCGGTTCCATTGGACGTGCGTTGGGGCCGCTTTCTCCACCGACTATAGCCCAGTGAATGCCTGCTAGGCTTGCGCCCGCCACTGAGCCTATCAGCGGTTCATAGGAGACAAACCTTATGGCCGCTGGAACAGCTCGAAGCTCATCCAATCTGTGAAGCACCCGGCTATCCTCAACGCTTGTTCCAAGCCATACGTTCGACAGAACTTCAAATGCTTTCGTTGATAGAATTTCTGCCATCCTATCTGGCCGCTTGGTGAGGATTTGATAAGTGTGGCGCGGGGTGGCGCCCATAACGCGCCAAACGTCGCGGATGAAGTCCACCGGTACATCCGCGTGGAAAAGATCGGACATCGAGTTGACGAAAACACGGCGCGGTTTCTTCCAAGACGCAGGAATGTCGAGAGAGCCGCTATCGAGCCTTATTTTGCCTGTCCACTTTGCCCTTCCACCGCTTTCCCGTGTCAATCCCACGTACTTCTCGACTCCCATCGCTTCGAGGCGGGCAGCCATCCGCATGGCGTAGCAGTTGGTGCATCCTGCCGTAAGGATCGTGCATCCGGCAACAGGGTTCCACGTCGCGTCGGTCCATTCGATTGATGTCTCGGCCATTTTCCGCTCTTCTCTTCGTCTGCTTTAAAACTGCCCCGAAGATCGTAAATACCCCGATAAGTCTATTGTAGGAATTTCTTCATATCAAGAATGTTGTCAGACAGCAGTTCGAGACGCTCTTTCCCGAAGCATCACGTGTTGAACTTGAACAGCATGATGTCGCCGTCCTGGACGACATATTCCTTGCCTTCATCGCGTGCCTTGCCGGCTTCCTTGGCCGCCACTTCGCCACCNCATCACGTGTTGAACTTGAACAGCATGATGTCGCCGTCCTGGACGACATATTCCTTGCCTTCATCGCGTGCCTTGCCGGCTTCCTTGGCCGCCACTTCGCCGCCCAGCGTGACGAAGTCGTTATAGGCGATGGTCTGGGCGCGGATGAAGCCGCGTTCGAAATCGGTGTGGATGACGCCGGCGGCCTGCGGGGCCTTGTCGCCCTTGTGGATGGTCCAGGCGCGCGTCTCCTTCGGCCCGACGGTGAAATAGGTGATGAGGTGCAACAGCTCGTAGCCGGCGCGGATGACCTTGTTCAGGCCGGGCTCGTCGAGGCCGAGCGAGGACAGGAATTCCATCTCCTCTTCATCCGAAAGCTGGGCGACTTCGGCCTCGATCGCGGCCGAGATCACCACGGTGCCGGCGCCCTGGGCGGTCGCCATCTTTTCCACGGCCCTGGTGTGTTCGTTGCCGGTGGCGGCATCGGCCTCGGCGACGTTGCAGACATAGAGCACGGGATGCGAGGTCAACAGGTTCAGTCCCTGCAGGATGCGCAGGTCCTCGGCCGAAATGCCCTTGAGCAGGATGCGGGTCGGCTTGCCGGCCTGCAGCAGTTCGAGCGCTGCCTCCATCATCGGCAGCACGGTCGTCGCTTCCTTGTCCTTGGTCGAAGCGCGCTTGCGGAATTGCACGATGCGGCGCTCGAGGCTGTCGAGGTCGGCGAGCATCAGCTCGGTCTCGACCGTCTCGGCATCGGCGACGGGGTCGATGCGGCCCTCGACATGGGTGATGTCGTCATCCTCGAAGCAGCGCAGCACGTGCACGATGGCGTCGACCTCACGGATGTTGGCGAGGAACTGGTTGCCCAGCCCTTCGCCCTTCGAGGCGCCGCGCACCAGGCCAGCGATGTCGACGAAGGAGATGCGGGTCGGGATGATCTCCTTCGACTTGCCGATCGCGGCGATCTTGCCCAGGCGCGGGTCGGGCACCGCCACCTCGCCGGTGTTCGGTTCGATGGTGCAGAAGGGATAGTTGGCGGCCTGCGCCGCCGCCGTTCTGGTCAACGCGTTGAAGAGCGTGGACTTGCCGACGTTGGGCAAGCCAACGATGCCGCATTTGAAACCCATTTTTGTCCGGTCCTATCGGGAATTCGAAATTTGATGAGGGCTATGGGCGATAGGGGGGAGGAACGTCAAGCCCCGCGGTCGCGCGGGGAGGGCCGCGAAAGGCCGCATCGCAGGGCGATCGGCCGTTTTTGAGCAGTTCGAGCCGCGCTTTTAGGACGCTACTTCACGTCGATGGTGACCGGCTGAACGGCCCGGACAATGTCTTCCCACGGCCGCTTCAGTTCAAAGCGAAGCTGGATCTGTCCAGGCTTGCCGCAAGAAACCGTGAAACGCTGCAAGGTTGTGCCGCCTATCCCTGTGTCATCGGGCTTGCTCTCAATCTGGGTGATGGTGCAGCCCGCCGGCGCCGGCGGAACCGACCAGACGACGCCCGCGCCAGGCGTCGCCGGCAATTCCACGACAATCTGCTCGCCGATTGCGGGTTGGAAATTCATGGTCGCTCGTTCGTTCGCCATTGCTTCTTCCTTTGTGGCGACGGGCGGCGCGCCGATGCGCGCCGCCTTCCGATCCCATCACCGTCGCCTCAGTTCCAGCCGTTGCTGGGAGCCGTCTGCCAACGATGATATAGGGCGAGATCCGTGCCGCGCACGAAGACTTCCATACGGCCGTCCTTGTTGTTGACGATCGCCGTGTCGCCGACGATGCCGCCACCCAGCGATGCCCAGCCGCTCCAGCCATTGCTCGGCGCGGTCTGCCAGATGTGCCAGCAGGCCCCGTCAGTGCCACGGGCGAAGATTTCCATGCGCCCGTCGGCATTGTGGCCGAGCGCCGGCGCGCTGGTGATGATGCCGCCCAGCGATGCCCAGCCGCTCCAGCCATTGTTGGGCGCGGTCTGCCAGATGTGCCAGAGCGCATTGTCGGTGCCGCGCCCGAACACTTCGAGGCGGCCGTCCTTGTTCTGGCCAACGGCAAGGTCGCTGGTCAAAATGCCACCCAGCGAGGCCCATGAACTCCAGCCATTGTTGGGGGCTGTCTGCCAGAGATGCACCACTGCCCCGTTGTTGGCACGAGCGAAGACCTCGATGCGGCCGTCCTTGTTGTTGGAAGCTACCGGATTGCCCGATATCTGGACGCCAAGCGAAGCCCAGCCGCTCCAGCCCCGTTGCGGGCCGCCTTGCCAGATGTGCCAGAGGCCGCCGTCATTGCCCCTGGCGAAGACTTCTACCCGTCCGTCGACATTGCGCACCGCACTGGGGTCGCTGGTGATGCCGCCGCCGAGCGAAGCCCAGCCGCTCCAGCCGCTGCTGGGCGCGGTCTGCCAGATGTGCCACAGGGCGCCATCGGCTCCCCTGGCGAACGCCTCAAGCCGGCCGTCGGCATTGCTGATGACGGCCGGGGTGCTGGTGATGATGCCGCCCAGCGATGCCCAGCCGCCCCAGCCATTGTTGGGCGCGGTCTGCCAGATGTGCCAGAGCGCGTTGTCGGTGCCGCGCGCGAAAACCTCGATGCGGCCATCCTTGTTGTTGCCGGCGACGGCTTCGGTGGTGAGCTTGCCGCCCATCGGCTGCCAGCCGGACGATGGCAGGATGATGCCGGTTGCACCGTACATCGGGTACAACTGGCCGTCATATTTGAAGTCGTCATAGCTGATCTTGCCAAAGCCGCCGATGCCCCAGGTCGTGTCCCACGAGTTCTTGACGATCCAGCATTGCTCCGCCTCGGAATAGCCGATGACGAGAACGCAGTGGCCGCCGGCGACATCGCCGGTGACGTGGTGGTAGATGCCGCCGGAATAATTGAAGAAGTCGTTGTAGACGGTGAAGCAGCCGGCGACCGGACCGACGCTGCTGAGATGGTTCTTGATCGCGTTCGCATCCACCAGCTTGTGCACGGCCGTCAGCTTGCTGATGCGCGCCGGACGGTTCGGCGCGGCGTGGCAGGCCGGTGGGCCGCTCCAGATATCGTTGTTGGGAAATGCCGACGGGTACGGGAAGCCGGCTTCGTCGCAGACGCCGCGTCCCTTGATCTGGTCGAGGCACTGGTCGGGCCACCAGCCGCCGCAATCGGCGCCGTGCGATGAGCAGAAATGCGAATCGGCTTCCGACAGGTCGAACCAGCGGCCGGTCTCGATATGCGACATCGCCTCGATAAGGCCGACCGAGCCAAACGAGACGCAGGAGCCACATCCGCCCTGGTTCTTGACCGGGGTAATATGATTGCCGTTCTTGTTGCGCCAGTCGACGGCGGGCGCAAAACCCGGCGCCGCGGCAAGCGACGGCGGCTGGTTGCGTGCCGCCGCGAGCAGGGCGATGGCTTCATCGCTGGGAATGGCGCCCAGCATCTGGAGGCGTTTTTTGGGGTCCATGAGCGAGATCGGGGTTTCGGCCGCCCGCCATCTGGCATTGTTGGTTGCCAGGGCGCTGCTCAGCGCAGAGAACGTCAAAGGAGTTCGGGCCATAAACAGTTCCCTCGTGTCGGTGAAAACGTGCGACTGCCCGGCAAAGCCGAAAGGCATGCGACAACCACACTTTGCATCCATGACCTTCGGCAGGGTCATGGTCTGTGAGGGATTTCACTATTGGATATGCTGACGGCGCATCGGCGGCCCAAGCCGCATCGGTCGGGAGGCTTGAGGCCGTACTCGCTGCTTCCGCGGGGCAAATCCAGACAAATTCCGGCAGCTCTATGCAGGCGATCGCGTGGTCAGGGATGCATCAGCCGTGGCGGTCTGAAATTGTCAGCCGGCGTTCGTTCGCTCCGGGAATGATCGCCCGGCGGCAGCCGTTTCAGCCGTCGTTTTTGCCGAACAGCTTTTTCAGCATGGCGGCCATCGGGCCACTTTCCGGTAGCTTGGCCGGTGCCTGCTGCGGGCGCGCCTGGCGGATGTGGCTCTGGGCCTTAGGGCCTTGCACTTTGGGGGCCTTGGGTGGCGGGCGGTCATCGTCGCCGGTCGGCACGAGCTTGTCGCGCAAGGCGAGCGTTACCCGGTTCATGAAGGAATTGTCGTCGCCCTTGGCCAGCAAGCCGGCATCGTCGGCTATGGTGTCGAGCAGAACGTCCAGCCATTCGCGGTCGGCCTTGGCGAAGTCGCCGAGGACATGGCCATGCACCATCTCCTTGACGCCGGGATGGCCGACGCCGATGCGAACACGGCGGAAGTTCTTGCCGACATGCTGGTCGAGCGAGCGGATGCCATTGTGGCCGCCGGAGCCGCCACCGACCTTGACCCGAACCTTGCCCGCTGCAAGGTCGATCTCGTCGTAGAAGACGGTGAGTGCCTCGGGGCCAAGCTTGTAGAAGCGCAGCAATTCGCCGACCGACTGGCCGGACAGGTTCATGAAGGTCTGCGGTTTGATCAGGATGATCTTTTCGCCGCCGAGTGTGCCCTCGGCGATCAGGCCCTGGAATTTCTTCGACCAGGGCGAGAAGGAATGGCGGCGGGCGATTGCGTCCGCCGCCATGAACCCGACATTGTGCCGGTTGTCAGCGTATTTCGCGCCCGGATTGCCGAGGCCTGCAAAGACAAGCGCTGTCTTCTCTGGCATCGTCAGCTCCAGGCGTGAAAGAGTTACTTCTCTTCGGCGGCCGGAGCCGCTTCCGGTGCAACCTCGACCGTCTCTTCCGTCTCCGGCTTCATCGCCGACGAACCGGCAATGGTTGCGACGGTGAAGTCGCGGTCGGAGATCACCGGCTTGACGCCGGCCGGCAGCTTGACCGCCGAGATGTGGATCGAATCGCCGATGTTGGTGCCGGTGAGATCGATGGTGATGAACTCCGGGATCGCATTGGCCGGGCAGTGGAACTCGACTTCGTGCCGCACGATGTTGAGCACGCCGCCGCGCTTGATGCCGGGCGACTTGTCCTCATTGATGAAGTGGACAGGCACATCGACATTGACCTCGGTGTCCTTGCCGATGCGCAGGAAGTCGACATGGACAGGGAAATCCTTGACCGGGTCGAGCTGGAAGTCCTTCGGCAGGACCTGGATCTTCTTGCCGTCGACATCGATCGTGGCGATCGTGGTCAGGAACCCGCCGCCATGGATCTTGTAGTAGATGTCCTTGTAGGTGAGAGCGATCGCCAGGGGAGGCTGCTTATCACCATAGATTACTGCAGGCACTTTACCGTTGCGGCGAACTGCACGGGCGGACCCCTTACCGACCTGTTCGCGCGCTTCGGCCTTGAGCTCGTAAGTATCGTGGCTCATGGCTTTTCCTTTCGCGTGTTATGGAGCGTTTGCGGCGGGCAATGTGCCCAAGCCGTAAACGTCGAAAGCCGCCAGTCCTGGATGTCCGAATGCCGGCAGCCGCTCACGCGGACCTTTGTTCGGGATCACAAGGGGAAGGCAGCCTTCCGCCGCGTTGCCTCCAAGGGTGTCTACGCGGGTGGCGGCTCTATAGCGGAAGGCGGGCAGGCGTGCAAGCCATGGCGGGGCGGTCGCCAGCCCCAGATAATAGCCGACCCGTTAGGCGATAGAGCGAGGCCGGTCGCGGGCCCGGCTAGTCCTGATCGCGGATCAACGCCTCACACAGTGCCTGGATCTGCCGGATTAGCGCGCCAAGCTCAGCCAGCGCCGTGCCCGAGCGCGCGGGCAACAGCCGATGGTAGGCACTACTGCCGCGACATGAGCTTAAGCCACTGGCGGCGGAGCTTCTGGGTCAAAGTGCGTTTGGGTCGTGCTCGGGAGGTGATCTGCACGCGCCAGTCCGGAATATTCCAGTCCGGAACATAATTGCCGGGTTCCGTGCTTGCTGCCCGAACCTTCAGCGCCAGCCATGTCATGTCGACAGGCGCGCATCCATTGGCCAGCAACCGGTTGGTGAGCATATGCTCATTGAGAATGGCCCGGGCCTTGCTCTCGAAAAACGGCAGCGTTTCAGGCGTAAGATCGAACCTGGAATGCCAGACAGTCCATTTGCTGCCCCCGTCGCCGGTGAGCCAACGCAGCAAAAACCGCTGACATCCTTGCGAGATCGGCGCGTCTTCACGGAAGGGCTGCCGGGGGTTCCCGCTGAAAATCGGGGTGTTCCTGCCGACGCTTACCAAAGATCCCAGGCTGCTGAGTTGTCGTGGGCGCATCAAGATGAACGAACTGCGGAGCCATGCCTGCGAAGCGATTCCGAAAATCGAGATAGCCTCGTCGTGAAAATCAATGCGGCCCAGCGCCCCTTGTAAGCCAAGCAGCGACCGTAACGAACCGCGATCAATCAACTTGAGATGGTCAGGTGTGGATGCCGCGAAGGCCGAAGTGGCCAAGTGGACCAGATCGTAGTCATGAAGTTTGGCACCGATATGATTGATGCCACAGTCCCACGCCGAGAACTCCCAATCGACGTTCGACGCGCCGATCAGTTCGACCTCGCGGTCGAGATCGGAGCCATGACCGACCGGCAACGAATTGTCGATCACGAGCATGCGATGCGCGACGTCCGGCAACTGGTGGGCGAACATAGCTCGCAAGTCCTGCCATGCGGTCGGATACTTCTGGGGCCCGTGACGCACCAGAAGGGTCAAAACACGAAGCGGGGGAGCGTGCATGTCGAATCCAGGCGCACCGTTTTCCAGCGTCAACGCCTTCTTCCCGTCAAGTGCGAACGGATCTTTTTCAACGTCTTCTCGAGGCGGGATGAACGCAAGCAGGTCTTGAGAATTTCCCCGCTGTTGTAGGTTATGACGAAGCCACTTATCTTGGGGTTGTTGACGCCCATTTACCCCGCCTTTTCTGCAGCATTGCACGTGCAATACCCTATAGCAGAATAGAAAGACTACAGGTCATTCCGCATGAATCGGTTGTTCCAATTTCGTTTCGTGCGAGCCTGAACACAGAAGACTAACCTGCGGGCCTATTTGCTGATCAAGGCGTCACGCAGTGCCTGGATCTGCCGGTTCAGGGCGTCCAGCTCAGCCAGCGTCATGCCCGAGCGCTCGACCAGGGTCTCGTTCAGACAGTTGCACTGGACGAGCAGCGAGCGTCCGGCTGGTGTCAGGTCGACCTGGACCTGGCGCTCGTCGGCCCGGCTGCGCTGGCGGGTGACCAGCCCCGCCTGCTCCATGCGCTTCACCAACGGTGTGATGGTGCTCGATTCCAGAGCGAGGCGGTCGGCGATGGAGCCGACCGACATGCCGTCGGCCTCTCCAAGCGCGTTGAGCACCAGATATTGCGGATAGGTGATCCCCATCTCGTCCAGCATCGGCTTGTAGGTGCGATTGATCGCCATCGAGGTGGCATAGAGCGTGAAGCAGAGCTGATTGTCCAACGGGAGAGGCACGACGCATTCCTTTGCCGATTAATCACGAGATGCATACCACGAAAAATGATATCGTGATACATATTTTTATAGACAAGGCCTTCGAGTTGCGTTAGCGGTATTGGTGTCGCGACATTGTTTATCGCGATAACAATTAAAGGAGATTTGAGATGGCTTCGCAGACAAAGTCTGGCTCGGGCAGCGGCACGTTCACCACCAAGGATGGCACGCAGATCTACTACAAGGACTGGGGAACCGGTCAGCCCATCGTCTTCCATCACGGCTGGCCGTTGAGCAGCGATGATTGGGACGCCCAGATGCTGTTCTTCCTGGCGCAGGGCTACCGCGTCATCGCCCATGACCGGCGTGGTCACGGCCGTTCGACGCAGACCGATGTCGGCAACGAGATGGACACTTACGCCGCCGACGTCGCGGCACTTGTCGCGCATCTCGACCTCAAGGACGCCATTCATGTCGGCCATTCGACCGGGGGCGGCGAAGTGGCGCGTTATGTGGCGCAGTACGGTGCCGGCGGGCGCGTCGCCAAGGCGGTGCTGATCGGCGCGGTGCCGCCGATCATGCTCAAGACATCAGCCAATCCCGGCGGCCTGCCGATCGAGGTGTTCGACGGTTTCCGCGCCGCCCAGGCCGCCAACCGCGCCCAGTTCTTCCGCGATGTTCCGGCCGGCCCGTTCTACGGCTTCAACCGTCCGGGTGCAGAGGTGTCGCAGGGCGTCATCGACAATTGGTGGCGCCAGGGCATGATGGGCGGCACCAAGGCGCATTACGATTGTATCAAGGCCTTTTCGGAAACCGACTTCACCGAGGATCTGAAGGCAATCGACGTGCCGGTGCTGGTCATGCATGGCGACGACGACCAGATCGTGCCGATCGCCGACTCGGCGCTGCTGTCGATCAAGCTGCTCAGGAAGGGCGAGCTCAAGGTCTACAAGGGTTTTCCGCATGGCATGGCGACAACCCACGCGGACGTCATCAACGCCGACCTGCTGGCCTTCTTCAAGGCATAAGGCCGTTCGGAACGAAAAAAGCACCCGCCGTCTGGTGGGTGCTTTTCCTTGTGTGGGTTTCCGGTCTGATCTAGGCGGCCGCTTGTGCCTTCCTGGCTTCCTTCATGTTGGGCAGGAACACGGTCAGCAATCCAAGAAACGGCAGATACGAGCAGATCTGGAAGACGAAATCGATGCCCTTCATGTCGGCGACGACGCCGAGCACGGCAGCCGCGATGCCGCCCATGCCGAAGGCGAAGCCGAAGAAGATGCCGGCGATCATGCCGACGCGGCCGGGCACAAGTTCCTGGGCGAAGACGACGATGTTGGAGAAGGCCGAGGACAGGATCAGCCCGATCAGCACCGTCAGAACCATCGTCCATTCCAAATTGGCGTAAGGGAGCGCCAGCGTGAACGGCAGCACGCCGACGATCGAGAACCAGATCATCGCCTTCTGCCCATAGCGGTCGCCGAACGGGCCGCCGAGCAGGATGCCGAGCGCCGAGGCGCCGAGGAACAGGAACAGCATGACCTGCGACATCTGCACCGAAACGCCGAACTTATGGATGGAATAGAAGGTGTAGTAGCTGGCGAGGCTGGCGATGTAGGCGTTCTTGCTCAGCACCAGTAGCGTCAGCACGATCAACGCGTTCATCACCTTGCGGCGCGGGAAGGGCGAGACGAAGCTTGCCGCCTTGCGATTGCCTTGCGCGGCGCGCAGGCGGCTGTACCAGCCGCCGACCTGCCACAGGATGACGATGCCGATCAGCGAGCCGACGGCGAACCAGGAGATGCTGGTCTGGCCGAAGGGCACGACGATGAAGGCGGCCAGCAAGGGGCCCATCGACTGGCCGAAATTGCCGCCGACCTGGAACAGCGATTGCGCCAGGCCGAACCGGCCGCCGGAAGCGAAGCGGGCGATGCGCGAGGATTCCGGGTGGAAGATGGCCGAACCGATGCCGATCAGCGAGGCGCCGATCAGGAGCAGGTAGTAATGCCCGGCATAGGCCAGCACGACCAGGCCGATCAGCGACGAGGCCATGCCGTAGGGCAGAGAATAGGGCATCGGCCGCTTGTCGGTGACCATGCCGATGATCGGCTGCAGCAGGGATGCCGTCACCTGGAAGGTGAAGGTCAACAGGCCGATCTGCCAGAAATCGAGGCCGTAGTTCTCTTTCAGAAGCGGATAGATGGCCGATAGCAGCGACTGCATGATGTCGTTGATGCAGTGGCACAGGCTCACCGCCAGGATGACGGTGAAGGCCGTCGCCTGGGCTGAAGCGGCGGTCGCGGGGGAAGCGACGCTGGTGGCTGTCGTATCGGTCAAGATAGGCTCCGTGGTCTTTTTGGCGGGCACGCCCGCGGGCAATCTGGCGGACGCTCTGCGGCCACCCTAGGGACGGTTGCCTTATAAGCTGCTTGCCGCGCGACTTCTTTCGTGGTTTGGTCCAATAGTTTCGCGAGTGGGCCAGAGAAGATGCCGCATGGCAGGGAAATCTTTCGCGCCGGCAATACCGACCTCGGCAAATTGCACGAAAGCCGCTGGCAGTGGCTGGAGCAGGTGGCCGGGCCGGCGGTGGCGTTGCCGACCGAATATCCCGACGGCTACCGCGTGCCCCAGCACCGCCACAGCCGCAGCCAGTTGCTGCATGCGCTGGTCGGCGTCGTGCTGGTGACGACGCGGCACGGGCGCTGGATGGTGCCGCCCGACCATGCGATGTGGATTCCGGCCGGCACCGAGCATTCCGTCGAAATGCTTGGCGATGTCTCGATGCGCTCGGTCTATGTCATGCCAGGCGCGATCGCCGGACTGCCCGAAGGGTTGCGCGTCGTCGGCGTCACCGATTTGATGCACAGCCTGATCGTGGAATCGGAAAAACTGCCGCAGGGCGGTGAGTTGGAAGGGCGCGGCGGGTTGATCATGAACCTGCTGCTGCACGAAATCCCGACCTTGCCGGAGCGGCCGCTTGGGCTGCCGTTCCCGTCCGATCCGAGGCTGGCGGTGCTCTGCCGGCGCTTCGTCGCCGCGCCCTCGCCGCACGCGACGATCGACGAGTGGGCCGATGCCGCAGGCATGAGCCGCCGCTCCTTCACCCGCGCCTTCCAGCGCCAGACCGGCTTGTCGCTGTCGACGTGGCGCCAGCAGGCCTGCCTGTTCGCCGCGCTGCCGAGGCTCGCCGATGGCGAGCCGATCACCAGGGTGGCGCTCGACCTGGGCTATGACAGCGTGCCGGCCTTCATCACCATGTTCAAGCGGATGCTCGGCACCTCGCCGCGCGGCTATATGCGCGGCGCACGCGAAAGCGTCGAGGTCGCTCGTCGCCTGGTCGGCCCGGTTCGGCTGGAAAGCCCCGCGCCGTAGCGGCAGCTGTCTAGTCTAGACGTAATTCCGGGACGGAAAACCGTTTTACACTTTTCCTGGAATTACTCTAATCGAACAGACTCGACACCGATTCCTCGGTCGCGGTGCGCGAGATGGCTTCGCCCATCAGGTCGGCGATCGAGATGACGCGGATGTTGGGCGCGTCGAGCACGGCCTGCGTCGGCTGGATGGAATCGGTGATAACCAGTTCCTGCAGCTTCGAGCCGCTGATGCGGGCTACCGCTCCGCCCGACAGCACGCCATGGGTGATGTAGGCGGTGACGCTGGTGGCGCCGTTGGCCAGCAGCGCGTCGGCGGCATTGCACAGCGTGCCGCCGGAATCGACGATGTCGTCGATCAGCAGGCAGTCCTTGCCGGCGACCGCGCCGATGATGTTCATGACTTCCGATTCGCCCGGGCGCTCACGGCGCTTGTCGACGATGGCGAGCTGGGCGTCGAAGCGCTTGGCCAGCGCGCGGGCCCGCACCACGCCGCCGATGTCGGGCGACACCACCACGACATTGCCGAGCTGTTTGTATTTCGCCTTCACATCGCGGGCCATCACCGGCACCGAAAACAGGTTGTCGGTCGGAATGTCGAAGAAGCCCTGAATCTGGCCGGCATGCAGGTCGAGGGTCAAGACGCGGTCGACGCCGGCACGGGTGATCATGTTGGCGACCAGCTTGGCCGAGATCGGCGTGCGGCCGGAGGCGCGCCGGTCCTGCCTGGCGTAGCCGAAATAGGGGATGACCGCCGTGATGCGTTTTGCCGACGAACGCATGAAGGCATCGATCATGATGAGCAGTTCCATCAGGTGATCGTTGGTCGGGAACGAGGTCGACTGCAGGATGAAGACATCCTCGCCACGCACGTTTTCCTGGATTTCGACGAAGATTTCCTGGTCGGCGAAGCGCCTGACCGTGGCCTTGCCCAGCGGGATGTTGAGATAGCGGGCGACCGCTTCGGCCAGCACCCTGTTGGAATTGCCCGCGAAGAGTTTCATGCACCGTTCCTGGTGGAGGATGGAGAACCCGGACAGACTCTCCTGCACCTTTTAACCGGGCTTTTAGCGGCCCGCGCCCGTATTGCAAGCGCCGAGATGGGGAATCCGCCGGCTAAGCCTAGGAAAACTGCACGCTCATCACTGGCGGGCAACACCTCAGCCGGCCTTGCCGCCGAGAAACGCCGTGAACTGGTCGATCGTTTGGTCGGCAATCGCCTGCATGGTGGCCGGCGCCACCGCTTTCCAGGCGTCGGCGCTGCCGCCGGAATTGACCGAAGGCGCTTTCATCTGCCCATTGATGCGGTGCAGCCGGTTGCCGGCCGGGTCGTAGACATCCCAGACATAGATGACGGTGGTGTCCTTGCCTTCGGAGATCGCCGAGAAATAGCCCTTGAGCACATGGGTTCCGGTCTGATCCTGGCTGCCGGCCAGCGTGATGCCACGCTGCTTGGCCCGCGTCTGCAGTTCGGCCGTCAGCGGCGTGGCGGCTTCCACCGAAGCGCCGACGATCGGCGCGATCTGCAGGCGTGTCTTCGACAGGATGGCGGCGCTTTGGGCCGATGTCAGCGGCGCGGCAGTGGTCGCAGGAGCGCCGGCGGTGGTGGTGGCCGTCGATGACGGCGCGGGAACAGTGGCCGCGCCTTGCGCTCCCGGCGCCGAGGCCGCCGGCGGGGTGATGGCGGAAGGTTCGAGAACGTCCTTTGCGTTGGTGCAGGCGGCAAGAGCCAATGCCACAAGCAATGACACGGTCGTCACATGCGATCGTCTCATTTGCCTTCTAACTCCTTGGCGAAGAACGCCTCCCATTATGGATTCACTGTACGATCAAGTCGAGATCATGGCGGGACAGCGGCTTCGGCTGGGATTCGGTGGTCAGATAGGTGCGGCCAAGCGTCATTGCCGTCTCCGCCTCGGAATCCATGATGATCATGTGGGCGAACAGCGTCATGTTCGGCGAGATCGGCTCGGGGTTGCCCTGGTAGAACATCGGCATGTCCATCCAGGACGGGGTGAAGCGGGCACCGACCGAGTAGCCGCAGGCGTTCAGCCGATGCTTGGTCAGGCCATGCGCTTCCATGGTGCGGGCGTGGGCATCGAACACGTCACCGAAACTGTTGCCCGGTGTCATTGCCTTTTCGACGGCAAGAAGGGCAGCGCGGGCCGCGTCGAACAGTTCCTGATGGCGCTTCGAGACCTTGCCGGTCAGCACCGTGCGCATCATCGGCGCATGGTAATGATGAAAGACGCCGGCCCATTCCAGCGTCAGCTGGTCGTTCTTGGTTAGCTTGCGGCGGCCGGCCTTGTAGCGGCAGAGCAGCGCGTCGATGCCGGAGCCAATGATAAACTCGTTGGCCGGATAATCGCCGCCGCCGGCAAAGATCGCACCTTGCATGGCAGCCAGGATCAGGGCTTCGTCGCCACCCTGCTTGATCAGCGGCAAGGCCGCGTCCAGCGCGTCGTCGGAGAGGTTGGCGGCCCTCTCGGCCTTGGCGACCTCGGCCGGGCTCTTGAACAGGCGCAGCCGGCCGACGATGCCGGATGCATCGGCGATCTGGCCGAAGGTCTGCAATTGCTCGTCGAGCCGCCGGCCATTGAAGGCGGTCAGGCCGTGGGTGTCGTATTCGACGCCGATGCGGGCGCCGAGCAGGTCGAGATCGTTGAGCAGATTGCGCAGGTCGACCGCCGGATTGGCGCCGTCGCGGTCGGTCCACAGCACGATGTTGTCGATGATGGAGGTCTGGCGTGCCTGGCGCAGGTCGGCCGAGCGGGTCAAAAGCACCATCGAGCCGTCGGCCTTCACCACCAGGCACTGGAAGAAACAGAAGCCGAACGTGTCGTAGCCGGTGAGCCAGTACATGCTTTCCTGCGCGAACAGCAGCATGGCGTCGAGCTTCTTTTCGGCCATCTCGATCATCAGCCGGTCGCGCCGCGCGTCGAATTCCGATCGTTCAAAATGCAGCGCCATTATTCCTTCTCCAAAACGATGGCCGAAACCTGCCGGCCGTAATCGGGCTCCTTGCGGTGCGTGGTGCGCCTGTAGGAGTAGAACAGATCTTCCTCGGCATAGGTGCAGCGGCCGAGGCCCTCAGCCTTTACGCCGGCCCTGGCCAGCCGGTCGACCGTATAGCGGTTGAGATCGAACATGGCATGGCCGGCATGTGCCGAAGGCGCGAAATAGCCGAAATTTTCCGCATCGGCCTCGACGAAGCGAGCGACGAATTCCGGTCCGACCTCGTAGTTTTCGGGGCCGATCGAGGGGCCGAGCACGGCTATGATGTTTTCGCGCCGGGCGCCGAGGCCTTCCATGGCGGTGATGGTGTTTTCGAGCACGCCCGTGAAAGCGCCTTTCCAGCCGGCATGCGCCGCGCCGATGACGCGCGCTTCCATGTCGGCGAAGAGTACCGGGCCGCAATCGGCTGTCGAGGCGCCGATGGCGATACCCGGCCGGTCGGTAACGATGGCGTCGGCTTTGGGCCGTTCGCCGGAAAAGGGTTCCCTGGCGACAATGACGTCGGGCGAATGGACCTGCCAGGCGGTCAACAGATGGTTCGGCGGCACGCCCATCCAGGCGGCGACACGGCGGCGGTTCTCGGCCACCAGCGCCTGGTCGTCATCCGACCCGGTGCCGACGTTGAGGCCCTGGTAGATGCCGGTCGAGACGCCGCCTATGCGGGTGAAATAGCCATGGCGGATGCCCTGTGCCTGCGCCTTGTCCAGCAGCGGCGACCGAACGGGATCCGGTTTGGTCTGATTCAGCATGCGGGCGTTGTTGTCCGTGTGGGCGGTTTCGTCAAGAAAAAGCGACCGGCGGTTCCACCGCTCTTTTGCCGGACGGGAGATTGGGAGGGGTAACGGTGAAAAGTCAATCCGCCGTGGCAAAGGGGCGAACGGCCACGCCACGCGGGACGATGGCAAGCACCTTGAACAGATCGCCCATCGCCTGCGGGCCGGCGAGGCGTTCGACGTCGTCGGCAATCTTGTCGCGCGCCGCCTGGCCGGCATCGGCGCCAAGCCGGCCGGCGCGCTCGAGAATGCCCATGCCGAGCAGGAAATCGCCCTGTCTCGACAGATAGGCGTCGAGGCCATGCGCGCGCACGATTGCGGCAAGGGCGGCGAAATCGACATGGGAGGTGAGGTCGGCTTCGCCGGGATTGGCCAGCACATCTTCGTGAATGTGCTTGCGCAGCGCCTGCAGCGTGTCGCCGACACCCGGCTGCAGATGGCCGTAGTCAGGGAACAGCCCGGCGCCGCCATGACTAGATATGCGCTCGGCAATGGCCGCCATCAGGGCGGAGCGGGCCGGTGCAACTTCGACGATGGCACCTTGTGGTGCCTCGCCGGCGTCGGCGGGGAGCAGCGTCGGATCGACCGAGCCGGCGCCGGCGAAGAAGCAAAGCTCGTCTTTGTCGTCGAGGCCGACCATGCGCTCGCGCCAGCCGGCGCCGGCACGGACGAACTGGCGGGTGGGCACGGCGTCGAACAATTCGTTGCCGACGATCAACAGCGGCTGCCGCGGCAGCGTGTCGATTGTTTCGTGCCAGCCAACCGCGAAGGGCGTCGCGCCAAGCGTCTGCTTCTGGATCCCGGCCAGGCGCGGGCTGGTCTCGATCATGGCGAAGGCAGCGCCGTTGGCCAGGTCAGGTTCGAGCCGCGACAAGGTGCGCAGCATGTCCTTCATCAGCGTGCCGCGGCCAGGACCGATCTCGGCGATGGTGACCGGCATCGGCCGGCCGATCGCAGCCCAGGCCTGGTAGAGCCAGACGGCGACGAGTTCGCCGAACATCTGGCTGATCTCAGGCGCGGTGATGAAGTCGCCGGCGACGCCGAAGGGCTCGCGCGTCGTGTAGTAGCCGTCCGCGGGGTCGAACAGGCACATCGCCATGTATTCGTTGACGGGGATCGGGCCCGTCGCCTCGATCAGGTCGACGATGCGGGTCTTCAGCCGCGTCATGTCGCCTGCGGCTCTGCTTGCGTCACCGGCTTGGCGGTGGCCATTGCCCAGATGCCGGCCAGCACCATCGGCGTCGACAGGATCATGCCCATGGTCAGCCAGTTGGTGCCGAGGAGGTAGCCGAGCTGCTGGTCTGGTTCGCGGAAGAACTCGACAAAGATGCGCGACAGGCCATAGCCGCAGATGAAGGCGCCGCCGACGAAGCGCGGCGTCTTCAGCTTGAGGCGTGAATGGGTGAGGATGCGCAGCACGAGGAACAGCACGACGCCTTCGAGCAGGGCCTCGTAGAGCTGGCTGGGATGGCGGGCAAACGGCCCGCCATTGGGAAATTCGATTGCCCAGGGCACGTCCGTCGGCCGGCCCCAGAGTTCCGAATTGATNGCGAATGGGTGAGGATGCGCAGCACGAGGAACAGCACGACGCCTTCGAGCAGGGCCTCGTAGAGCTGGCTGGGATGGCGGGCAAACGGCCCGCCATTGGGGAATTCGATTGCCCAGGGCACGTCCGTCGGCCGGCCCCAGAGTTCCGAATTGATGAAGTTGGCGACGCGCACCAGGCCAAGGCCGACCGGCACGCCGGCGGCCACGACATCGAACAGCGACCAGGTGCGGATGCCGCGCTTGATGGAAAACAACGTCATGGCGAGGATGACGCCGAGCAGACCGCCATGGAACGACATACCGCCTTGCCAGACGGCGAAGATGTCGAGTGGATGGGCAATGTAGCGCGCCAGATCGTAGAACAGGACGTAGCCGGTGCGGCCGCCGAGCACGACGCCGATCGCCGCCCAGACGATGAAGTCGTCGAGGTCCTCCGGCTTCATCGGCAGGATGCCGTCGGGCCACAGCTTCGGGTTGGCGGCGAGCCGCTTNTCGTCGAGGTCCTCCGGCTTCATCGGCAGGATGCCGTCGGGCCACAGCTTCGGGTTGGCGGCGAGCCGCTTGGCATACCACCAGGCGAACAGAATACCGACAATGTAGCCGACGCCGTACCAGTGCACCGCCAGCGGCCCGATCTGGATGAGGATCGGGTTGATATTGGGAAACGGCAGCGAGGCCAGCGGCAGCAGGAAATATTCGTTCAACGGGGAGCTCTCGGTTGCGAACGCGTTGGGCGCGGACCATGCGGCAGGGTTTTGGCAGGGTCAAGGCAAGGTGGTCGGCGTCAAAGGTCGGATCGGATCACCGTTGCAGGCCCATCGCGCCGCGCAGGCGGTGCGCTCAATCCCGAGGCTTGGCGGCCACCAACTGCCGCAACGCGTCGTTGATCCTGTCCTGCCAGCCGGGCCCATCTTCCTGGAAATGATCGAGTACGGCCCGGTCGATCCGGATCGAAACCAGCTCGCGGACATTCGGCGCGGCCGAAGCTTCGCGAATTGGCGGTGCCGGCTTCTTCACCGGTTTGAAGGCAGCTTCGGCGGCTGCCATCGGATTTGTCGGTCGGCGCGGGGGCGTTGCCATTGGTTGACCCTGACTGAGATGTGCTTGACGCGGTAGGAGATGAGAACACAATAGGCGATCTGGAGCCCTCAAGTACAGCTTTTGCGCCGCCTGAGAGCTTCTTACAAGCATGGCACTGCCATGCGCCATAGCAACGCAGAGGCCGCACCAGCCCTCAACCTTCTTGCATTCGGCGCGCCGCGCCACTACGTCAATTTCAGCAACCGAGGATTTGCCATGTCGACCGGACCGAACCGCATTCTCGATGAATTCGCCAAGCTGATGACCGATGCCGCGGGTGCCGCGCAAGGCGTTCGGCGCGAGGTCGAGACCGCCTTCAAGGGGCAGGCCGAGCGTATCCTCAACACGATGGACGTGGTGCAGCGCGAGGAATTCGAGGCCGCGCGCGAGATGGCCGCCAAGGCCCGGGACGAGAATGCCCGGCTTGCCGCCCGTATTGAGTCGCTCGAAGCCAGGCTCGCCGAACTGGCCGGTGATGCCGCACCGGCGGCGGCGGCAAAGCCTCGCGCAAAAAAATAATCGTTAAACTTTTCCACATAGTGCGAGTCTGAAAAGCGCTTTGCCGTGAATCGCTTAACGGCATTGCATGAATCTTTGTGACAACGCCTTTCCACATGCGAATGCCGCAGTGCGAAAAATTGGGCTGTTCACGCGACTCCCGATCAATAGACTGAATTTGTTGCATGATTCGGAGCAGGGTCATGCGGCCGGGCGGTGGGGTCCGGTCTGGGGTCTTTGCGTCGAGAAGCAGTCTTTCGCGCGAAGAAAGTCCTGGCCGTCCGAGTTCTAGATCAGATTGTTCGTTGTGTGTGCCCTCCCGCGGAGCGTGTGGCGGCGCTCCTCAGAACGACAGGAAGCATTCCATGGAACTTCTCGAACTCGAATTCTCCCGCGAAATCCATCCGGTGGATGTTATCGAGCAGGTGGCCCACAACAACGACTGGTCCTTCGAACGGGCCGGCGATGATGAAATCTCGATCTCGGTTGCCGGCAGCTGGACCGATTATCACGTGTCCTTCTCCTGGATGGAGGATTTCGAGGCGCTGCATCTGGCCTGCGCCTTCGACATCAAGGTGCCGGAGACCCGCGCGCTGGAAGTGATGCGGCTGTTGTCGTTGATCAACGAGCAGATGCTGTTCGGCCATTTCGATCTCTGGGAGCAGGAAGGCGCGATCATGTTCCGCCAGTCGCTGCTCTTGGCCGGCGGGGTCGAACCGTCGAGCCAGCAGGTCGAGGTGCTCTTGTCCTCGGCGCTGGAAGCTTGCGAATGCTACTTCCAGGCCTTCCAGTTCGTCGTCTGGTCGGGAACCTCGGCCAAGGATGCGCTGGCCGGCGTGTTGTTCGAGACCTATGGCAACGCCTGAGCGGTACGCGAATGAGTGCAAGCAAAGAGCGCAAACCTGAGATCAGTTTTGCCGATTTCGATCGTGTCGACATCCGCGCCGGCACGATCGTCGAGGCCGAACCGTTTCCGGAAGCGCGCAAGCCGGCCTTCAAGCTGAAGATCGATTTCGGCCCCGACGTCGGCATCAAGAAGTCGTCGGCGCAGATCACCAAATACTATACGCCGGAAACGCTTGTCGGCCGGCAGGTGTTCGCGGTGGTCAATTTCCCGCCGCGCCAGATCGGGCCGTTCATGTCGGAAGTGCTGACGCTGGGTTTTCCCGACGAGGAGGGCGCCGTGGTGCTCGGCGCCATCGAGCGCAAGGTGCCGGACGGCGGACGGCTGTTCTAGGGAACCCACCGCCGCGTTCCTTCACGCTGCGTTTTCAGATCAGCCTTCGTCAGGCGGCCAGCTTCCGCGTTCTGCCCAGCGCTTCCTCGACCGCATCGAGGAACATTTCGGCGCAAGCCTTCCAGCTGTAGCGCATTGCGCGTTCGCGAGCCTGAGCCCGGTCGACGTTGAGGGCGGCAAGCGCTGCCTCACGCAAATCGTTCGAGACCGCGCCGCCAAAGCCGTCGCCGACGATGTCGATCGGCCCGGTCACCGGATAGGCGGCTACCGGCGTGCCGCTGGCCAGCGCCTCGATGATGACGTTGCCGAAGGTGTCGGTGCGGCTGGGGAAGACGAAGACGTCGGCCGAGGCATAGATCTCGGCCAGTTCGTCATTGGGGCGGTGGCCCAGGAAATGCGCCTGCGGGTACCTTGCCTTGAGCTTGGCGAGTTCCGGTCCCTCGCCGACGATCACCTTGCTGCCTGGCAGGTCGAGGTCGAGAAAGGCGGAAAGGTTCTTTTCGATGGCGACGCGGCCGACGCAGAGGAAGACGGGGCCGGGAAAGCCGAGGTTCTTGCGCTTGTCCGGGCGGAAATGATCGGTGTCGACGCCGCGCGTCCACGGCCGGAGCTTGTTGAAGCCGCGCGCCGAAAGATCGTCGGCGAGCGACTGGGTGGCGACCAGCGTGCCCTGGCCGGAATTGTGGAAATCACGAAGCCAGCGATAGGCCCAGCTTTCCGGCACCGGAAGGCGGGCGCTGAGATATTCAGGAAAGCGCGTGTGGTAGCTGGTGGTGAACGGGCGGCCGGCATTGCGGCAATAGCGCCGCGCCATGATGCCGAGCGGCCCTTCGGTGACGATATGGATGTGGTCGGCCCTGTAGGCATCGATCAGCCTGGCGACGTGGCCGGGCGTGGTCAACGCCAGCCTGATGTCGGGATAGGTCGGCAAGGGCAGCGTGCGGAAGATGTTGGGTGTCAGGAAATCGACCGCGACGTCGAAGGATTTCAGGGTTTCGGTGAGCCGCTCCAGCGTGTGGACGACGCCGTTGATTTGCGGGCGCCAGGCGTCGGTGACCATCAAGATGCGCATGGCGGCCCTTTGCTGGAAAGGTCGGCGGTTGCGTTGAGACGATGCCGGAACGGCGACCAGCCCGCCGCCCGCGCTTGGCTCCAGCGCACCTTGGCGGGTACGGGATCGAAGTGAGGCGGCAAGGACGAATCAAGTGTAGTCGCGCGTTTCATGCGTGCTCTTGATCATGATTTCATGACGGGCGGATGAAGCAGCCTTCCGGTTGGGCATGATCTCTGGACAAACGATTTCCGTTTGTCCGAGAAAAGCCGGTTCTACTTTCCGGGATCGTGCCGCGGTCAGGCCGGAACCTTGATCACGGCCCGCAATCCGCCGAGCGGACTGTCGTCGAGGGTGATGTCGCCGCCATGGCTGCGGGCAATGTCGCGGGCGATCGACAGGCCCAGCCCGGTGCCGCTGGCATCGAGGTTGCGGGCCTCGTCAAGCCGTACGAAGGGCTTGAACACGTCCTCGCGCCTGTCGATCGAAATGCCGGGACCGTTATCGTCGACGGTGACGACGAGGGAGCCACGTCCGTGGTCGGCGGTGACCTCCACCGTCTTGGCATAGCGGAAGGCATTGCCGATGACGTTGGACAACAGCCGGGCGAAGGCATTCGGCCGCACATGCACGGTCGGATCGCCGGAAAGCGTCGTCGACAGTTTGCATTTGCGCAGGGCCGCTTCTTCGCCGAGTTTCTGGAAATAAGCTTCGAGGTCGAAGCGTCCCGGATCTTCCGAGGCTTCGCCGCGGGCAAAGGAGAGATAGCCTTCCAGCATCGACTGCATGTCGTCGATGTCCTGGTTGAGGGCCGCCTTGGTGTCGGCCTTGCCGCCGGCCAGCGCCAGCTGCAGCTTGAAGCGGGTGAGGATGGTTCTCAGGTCATGACTGACGCCGGTCAGCATGGCGGTTCGCTGTTCGATCTGGCGCTCGATGCGCTCGCGCATCTGGATGAAGGCAAAGCCGGCACGCCGCACCTCCTCGGCGCCGCGCGGACGGAAATCGCGCGGCATCGGCCTGCCCTTGCCGAAGCTCTCGGCGGCTTCGGCGAGCGTCAGGATCGGCCGAATCTGGTTGCGCAGGAAGGGAATGGCGATCATCAGCAGCACCAGCGAGGTGCCGACCATCCAGATCAGGAAGATGTGGGTGTTCGAGGCATAGGCCTGGCTGCGGCGCACGAAGACGCGCAGCACCTTGCCCTCGAGCTGGACGCGCACCTCGACGATGTTGGAATTGCCGACGGTGTCGATCCAGAACGGGCGGTTGATCTGGCGGGTGATCTCGGACGAGAGGACGTCGTCGAGGATCGAGAAGAAGGGCTTCGGCCCAGGCGGCGGCAGGGGGTCGGGAGGCAGGAGGTCGACCTTCAACTGCATGCGATCCTGCGCGATGCGGATGATGTTGGCATAGTCGGCATCGTGCGGATAGGTCTCGATCAGATCGATGATGGCTGCGATGTCGCGCACGGTGGCCTGCGACAGGCGCTGCGTCACGGTCGCCCAATGACGCTCCATGAAGACGAAGGCGACGACCGATTGCAGAAGGATCATCGGCGCAATGACGATGATCAGCGAGCGCGCATAGAGGCGCTTGGGCATGTAAAAAGAAACGAGGCGCCAGAACCGGTTCCAGATGCGCGGCACCGTCTTGAGCGTTCGCGTGGCGCGTGCGCTCAAGGCGTCATTTTCCGGCTGTTCCAGTTCCGTGGTCGCCATTGGCTCTTTTCATCCGCCGGCCGCAATTCAGGCCGCCGCCGGTAACTCTATTCCACGCTGAGCCGATACCCAATACCGCGCACGGTTTGCAGCCAGACCGGGTTGGACGGATCGCGCTCGATCTTGCGGCGCAGCCGGTTGATCTGGACGTCGATGGTGCGCTCGCCCACCTCCGAATCGTCGCCGACCAGTTCGTGGCGCGGAATGGTCTCGCCGGCGCGCGCGGCGAAGATCGCCAGGATCTCCTGCTCGCGGTCGGTCAGCTTCAGCGCCTCGCCGCCGCGCTTCAGTTCGCGTCGGGCGATCTGGAAGGTGTAGGGGCCGAAGACCAGCTGTTCGACCTTGGGCGTCGTCGCCGGGCCGCCGCGGCGCAGGATGTTGTTGATGCGCAGGATCAGCTCGCGCGGATCGAAGGGTTTTGGCAGATAGTCGTCGGCGCCGGCCTCCAGTCCGGAGATGCGGCTGTCTGTCTCCGACAGCGCCGTCAGCATCAGGATCGGCACGTTCTTTTCGGCGCGCAGCGATTTGGTGAGATCGACGCCGCTTTCGCCCGGCATCATCACGTCCAGCACGAGCAGGTCGAAATCGAGGCCGGCGAGCTTGCGCCGGGCTTCGTCGGCATTGCCGGCAACGGTGACGCGAAAACCGTTCTCGGTGAGATATTGCTTGAGAAGATTGCGGATGCGGGTGTCGTCGTCGACCACAAGCAGATGCGGCGCGTCGTCGTCCGGTGCGGCCGCCTGATCGACCCTCTCAGTGCTCTCCATGGCTTTTCCCTGACATTTTTGCGGACCCAACGTCGATCTGAGCTCTCAGTTCCGGATTGACCATCGCTTCGAGGAAGCGTTCCACCAAGGTCCGTTCGGTGGCTCCGGAATCTTCCAATGCAGCACGGATGCGGCGCGACTGTGGCCGCGCCAGGGCCAGAGCCAGCGCACGGCCCTTGGCCGTCGGATAGAGTTCGCGCTGGCGGCGGTCGCGCGGCCCTTGCAATTGCACGACATGGTCGGTGTCGATCAGTTGCTTGAGCACGCGCGCCAGGCTCTGCTTGGTGATCTTGAGCACGTCGAGCAGTTCGGCGACCGTCAGGCCCGGCCTGCGGTTGACGAAATGCAGCACCCGGTGGTGGGCACGGCCGAAGCCGTAATTGGCCAGGATCTGGTCGGGATCGGAGGTGAAGTCGCGATAGGCGAAGAAGAACAGCTCGATGATGGCGAAGTCGATGCCGTCCTCGTCGGTGATCGCGGTCCTGATCGGTTTCCCTGAGTGGCTTCGATCCGTCATCATTTCTCCATGGGAAAGGGATATTATGTCAGTACTATTGACGTAATTTCCCTGCAATGGTAATTTTTGACAAGCTTTTGGGCGGATTGCGAACGAAAAGGCAAGGCAAGCCGGTTTTTCCGGAACTTCCTGAGTTTGCCAGAGCGTGAATATCCGCTTACGCTTCGAGACACCGGCCGGCGTCTCCAATCACATGGTACGGCCAAAAAGAACACGCAACGACACTAACGATATGCGGGCCACGGCCCGCGGGAGGTTACCATGGCATCCGTTCCCTTCGATCAACTGGACGGCTTCATCTGGATGAACGGCGAGTTCGTCCCGTGGGGCGACGCCAAGATCCACGTGCTGACGCACGGCCTGCACTATGCCAGCGCCGTCTTCGAGGGCGAGCGCGCCTATGGCGGCGAGATCTTCAAGCTCAACGAGCATACCGAGCGCCTGCATGAATCGGCGCGCCTGCTCGGCTTCAAGATTCCCTATTCGGTCGCCGAACTCAACGACGCCTCGACCACGCTGTTGAAGAAGCAGGGTTTCCAGGACGCCTATGTCAGGCCGATTGCCTGGCGCGGCAGCGAGCAGATGGGCGTTTCGGCCCAGAACAACCGCATCAACTGCGCCATCGCCATCTGGCAGTGGCCGAGCTATTTCGATCCGGCGCAGAAGCTGAAGGGTATCCGTCTCGACATCGCGGAATGGCGCCGGCCCGACCCGCGCACCGCGCCGTCCAAGTCGAAGGCCGCCGGCCTCTACATGATCTGCACCATGTCCAAGCACGCCGCCGAGGCCAAGGGTTATGCCGACGCCATGATGCTCGACTGGCGCGGGCAAGTCGCGGAAGCAACCGGCGCCAACATCTTCTTCGTCAAGGACGGCAAGATCCATACACCCAAGCCCGACTGCTTCCTCGATGGCATCACTCGCCGCACGGTCATTGGGCTGGCCAAGGATCGCGGCCTTGAGGTCATTGAACGTGCAATCATGCCGGAAGAGCTCGAGGGCTTCGAGCAATGTTTCCTGACCGGGACGGCAGCGGAAGTAACGCCGGTTTCGGAGATCGGGCCTTACCGATTCGAGGTTGGTGAAATCGCAAAGAATCTCATGAACGACTATTCTGTCGCGGTTCAGCCGAAGCACGCGATCGCTGCAGAATAACGAAAGTCACAGCTTTTTTCGCAAGCAGGGGCGGTTTTCGGATCGCCCCTTTTATTTCAGCGTTTCTGCATTTGACTTTCGTCCAATTCGGCGTCTCATGATGCTGTCGGCCCGGGAGGCTGGCAGCTATGGAGGGACTAACCATATGGACATGAACACGCTTCTTCCGATCATTATACAGGTGATTACAGGCATCATCGGTGGTCAGGCGGTCGGTGCGGCGCTCAAGACGGCAGCGATGGGTCAGCTTCCCAAAATCCTGGGCGGCGCCATTGGCGGCGTCGGCGGCGCGGCCATCCTCGGCAGCCTGCTCGGCGGCACGGTCGATCCGGCAGCGGCAGCGGCGGCAACGAGCGGTCTCGGCAGCGCGCTCAACCTGCAGAACATCGTCGGCGGCGCCGGTGGCGGCGCGATTCTGACCGGCATTCTCGGCGCGGTCATGGGCGCCATGAAGAAATAAGCCTGTCACCTCGGGCTGGCCAAGTGGGCGGCTTCGGCCGCCCATTTCTGTTTTTGAAGCGCCATTTCTGTCGTTGAAGTGCCATTTCTGTCGTTGAAGCGCCATTCCTGTCGTTGAAGTGAGTGGCTGTTCGTCCCCTCGAGGGTGGACGCCCTTCGCCGCTGCCTCTACATGACGGCCGAGATAGCGAAAGGACGATCATGGGTCAGCTCAATGCCGGCATCGTGCCGGTCACACCGTTCCAGCAGAACTGCACCATCTTGTTCGACATGGACGACAAGCACGGTGTGGTCGTCGATCCGGGCGGCGACATCGACAAGGTGCTGGCGGTGCTGAAGGACAATGCGATCACGGCCGGGGCGATCTGGATCACTCACGGCCACATCGACCATGCCGGCGGCGCGATGGACTTGAAGGAGGCGCTCGGTATCGAAATCATCGGTCCGCATGCGGCCGACAAGCCGTTGCTCGACAATCTGGCGAACCAGGGCAGGCGTTACGGCATCGACGGTTCGCGCGATTGCGTTCCCGACCGGTTCCTCACCGAGGGCGAAACCGTATCGTTCGGCGGCCATGTGTTCGAAGTGCTGCACTGCCCGGGTCATGCGCCTGGCCATGTCGTCTACTACAACCGCGCGGCCAAGTTCGCCCATGTCGGCGACGTGCTGTTCCGCGGCTCGGTCGGCCGCACCGACCTGCCGGGCGGCGACCACGCGACGCTGATCGCGTCGATCAAGGACAAGCTGCTGCCGCTCGGCGACGATATCGGCTTCATCTGCGGCCATGGTCCCGGCGGCCGCTTTGGCGAGGAGCGCAGGACCAATCCGTTCCTGACTTGAAATCCGTCGGACTGGATCAGAGCCGCTTCAGAAAGTTTCGAAGCGGTCAGCACAACAAAAAAGCGCCGGCCTTGCAGCCAGCGCTTTTTTGTGGGGCAGGGAAGCCTCAGTTGGCGGTGCAGAAATGCTGTTCGCCATCATTGCCGGTGAAAGTGCCGGTACGCGAGTTGAAGCTGCGGTAGCGGTCCGAGCAGTACTCGTACCAGTCACGCGTCCACGGTTCGGCATAACGGTCGGCATAGACCACCCGCGGCTCCGCGTAGTAGCGGCGGACCGGGGCCGGGCGCACCACGACGTCACGATCGTAGTAACCGTCATCGTAGTAGCGGTCAGCGTCGGGTGGCGGCCGGTCGTTGGCCAACGCGCCACCGATCAGGGCACCGGCGGCGAGGCCGAGGACGCCGGCGGCAACGGCATCGCCATTGCCGTGGCGGTGATGGCGCCAGTCACGCGCGTTGGCGGCGGGCAAGGTCGCGAGCGTGGTGGCGACCACGGCGGCGGACAGCACGGCTGTCTTGAAAATTCGGTTCATCTTGGTCTCCTTCGTGCCGGGCCGTGCAGTTTTGCAGGGGATGCGGTCCGGCTTTACCAAAGACTAATATGCGACCGTGGCTGAACGGAGGCTGAACGGATTTCGACGGGTCGATCCAAAAAGCGCCAAAAAACACGCTCGCAATTGAGCAGAACCGGCCCGCCGAGCCGACCTGTATCCGAAGCCGGCTCAGCCGACCGACAGGTTGACGGCCTTGGGCCCCTTGCCGCGCTTGTCCGGCTCGGTGTCGAATGTCACTTTCTGCCCATCTTCGAGACCGGGAAGACCCGACGCCTGCACGGCCGAAATATGGACGAAGACATCCTTCGCGCCATCGTCCGGCGTGATGAAGCCGAAGCCCTTGGCATGGTTGAAGAATTTGACGGTGCCGGTCTGCGGCATGGGAAGCTCCTTTGATCCCATAAACTCCAGTCTCGGGCCGGCAAATGCCCGAGAGGAAATTTGTCCTTTATTTTAGCGTCATCGGCAAGAGAAAGTTTTACAGGCACTTAAAGCGTTGTGATGCATGTCGTTGTCCCAAAACCGGATCCGGTTTTGGGCGACATGCATTCAAGCTGCGTCGCCGACATGAAAAAGGCGCGACGAAAAATCATCGCGCCTTCCAAAAACCGTTTGCATGCCCAGGGCCAAGCCCTGGTGCCTCGTTCGCACATCCGCAGGGACGTGCGACGCGTCGACGGTTCAGGCCGCGCGCAGGTTGACGGCCTTCGGGCCCTTGCCCATGCGATCCGGCTCGACGTCGAAAGTGACCTTCTGGCCGTCGACCAGCGTGCGCAGGCCCGAGGCCTCGATCGCGGAAATATGGACGAACACGTCCTTGGCGCCGCCGTCGGGCGTGATGAAACCGAAGCCTTTGGTCGCGTTGAAGAATTTAACGGTGCCGGTCTGGGCCATTGGGGAAACTCCTTCACCCGTTCAGTCTTTGGTGGTCCTGCCCGCCACTGGCGTCGAGGGCAGTTCCCGGTGGTTGCTTTCGGCAGTCATGCATTGGCGCATGGTCAAACCCCCCGCCGAAAAACGGGGCCGTCAGAGATTCACAGTATCGGGGAAAGGTCGTCCAAAACGTTCCGCTCTCCGGGTCGCAAATGCCCGAACACGGAATTTATCGCACGGAAACGTGAAGGTTGCAAGATAGCGTCGCGGGCCGCCACATTGGGCGCATCCCGACGCAAGAATCGACCGATCTGAACGTCGATCGGCCGCAGATAGGCCTCGTTGCCGGGCGGGTCATCGGCCCACGGCCATGGTCAAGCATAGGCCAGCGACACCGGAGGCGCGGACCGGTCACCGCCACTCCCGTCGCGGTTTGCCGTGCCGGCTGCAAACGGGGGTTGCATTTGGAGGGCGAATTGCGAGGATCATCATCAGGGATGGGATCGAGGGAGAGATCAGCATGAAATTTCAGGCGTCATTTTTCTCCAGGCAAGGGTTTGGCTTCTCCAGACTGGGGTTCGGCTACTCCAGGCAAGGGTTGGCCGTCCTGTTCCTGTCGGCGCTTCTGGCCGCCTGCACCGTCGTCGTCGATGACGGGCCGCGGCCGCGTCCGCGACCACCGCGGCCCGAGCCGCAATTCTGCACCAAGCAATACGAGCCGGTCTGTGCCCGGCGCGGTGGTGACCGCCAGACCTTCGCCAATGCCTGCCTTGCCGACCGCGCCGGCTACCGCATCGTGCGTGACGGTCCCTGCCGCGATGGCGGCGGTGGTGGCGGTGGTGGCGGTGGCGGTGGCGAAGAGCAGACATTCTGCACCCGCGAATACGCTCCCGTCTGCGCCCGCCGGCATGGCGAGATGCGCAGCTTCCCCAATGCCTGCGAAGCCCGCGCCGCGGACTATCGCGTGGTTGGTGACGGGCCGTGCTGAAAAAAGCCCCGTGCTGAAAGCCTAGGCTTGCGCCTTCTCCCATGGATCGGGAGAGGGCGCAGGCTGCTCAGCGGCCGCCACGAGGCCGTATCTCTGCCCGCCAGCAATAGGCAATGAACTCGGCCGCGGGCATGGGCTTCGAAAACAGCCAGCCTTGGCCATATTCGACGCCGCGTTCGACGAGGTAGTCGGACTGCGCCTGGGTTTCGACGCCTTCGGCGACGATCGTCAGCTTCAGCGTCTTGGCCATGTCGATGATGTGCGACGTGACCGAACTGGTGGCGGAATTCGTGCTGATCGTGTCGATAAACGCCTTGTCGATCTTGAGCGCATCGAGCGGCAGGCCTTCGAGATGGGAGAGGCTCGAGTAGCCGGTGCCGAAGTCGTCGATCGCCACCGCATGGCCAAGTTCGCGGGCACGCGCGAGCGCCGATCGAGCCGCCTCGATATCCACGAAGCCACGCTCGGTCGCCTCGAGCCAGATTTGCTGCGGCTGGATCCCGGTGTGCTGCAGCGCCTTGGCGATAATCGGCAGAACCCGCTCCGTGCCGACATCCGCCGCGCTGAGATTGATCGCGATGTGAATGGAGCGGTCGGCAACCAGAAGGCTGTTCAGGTCGAACACGACGAGCGCGATCACCTGGTCGGTAATGGCGGTGATCAGGCCGCTCTCCTCGGCAAGCGGAATGAAAAGATCGGGCCGGGTCAGGGAGCCGTCCGGCCGCTTCCAGCGCACCAGCGCTTCGGCGCCGACGCACCTGCCGGTCTTGAGGTCGACGATCGGCTGATAGTGCACGATGAACTCGCGCTTGCGCACGGCGATCTGCAACTCTCCCAGGGGTGAAAGCCGCCTTCGGGACAACCAGACAACCATGCCGATGATGAAGGCGGCAATGAAGGCGCCGAGCGGGAGCAGCAAAAGCTGCTGCCGGCGCACGCTATCCAGAATCTGGCTTTCCGGTTCGGTGGCGAGGGCGATCCAGCCGGTGCCGCGCGCGGTGGCAAACAAAAGGCCGTCGTCGATGCCTTCCTCAGGACCGGCGACGATCTTTTCAACCCGTGCCGGGTCGGGGCCGTTCAGCGTGCCGAGCAGGATGCCGGTTTTCGTCGTCAAAGCGAGCTGGACACCGGGATCAACGACGACGTCGGCAAAGCGCACCGGATCGACCAGGGCGTTGTGGTGCTTGAACTGCAGCGCCATCAGCGTATGGCCCACGCTCATCACGGGCTGCATGCGGGCGGTTACGGCGATGCCGTCACTGGTGATGAAGTCCGGCCTGGAACGCGCGACGCGGCCCTCGGTCGGTCCCCACGACGAGCATTTGAGCAGGCCATTTTCAAAATAGCCCATTTCCTCGATGGTGCGCGTGTTGATGGTAAGTTGCCGCATGCGGGCTATGTGCTCCGCCGAACAGGGGATGCCGCTGAACCGGTCTATCTGCCGCAAGGCATCGTTCGCCTCATCGAGCGACATGTCGGCCCTGGCGATGGCGCGGCTGGCGAACTGGTGCAGCCGTTCGTATTCGTTCTGGACGGCCTGGGTCCATGAAAGGTGAAACATCGCGGCGATGGGCACGATGGCGCCGAGCAAGGCCAGCACCACCGCCGTCACGATGATGCGAGACCTGTCCATGTGCCTCCTGCCTTGGCCGACGATCGCGCCGGGCGGCCCACAATGCCTCGGCCCCGATTGGCGGCCGCGTTCAGGCGGATCTTATGGCCTCGTCCTTACGTCAACTTTAATGGGATCATGCAGCAAATGCTTCTCGTCTAGGCCGGATAGGTTCCATCGGCCGGCCCGGCATAAAGTTCGCTGCCGTTTTCATCGGAAATGCGCAGGCGATCGGGAATTTGCGGCATGGCCAGGCTGTGGAACAGCGCGGTCGCACCTTGCAGCGCGGCACGCAAGGTCGGCGCTTCCAGCGACACTCTGTCGAGCGTCGCTTCCTCGGCGTCACGCGACCGGTAGAACTCGATGACGAAGTTCAAGCAAGCCTCCGTGGCAAGCGTTGCATGGGCCTGTTGGGGCCGCCGCCTTAAGCAGAAGGCGGAGAGGGGCACAAGAGGCGCCCCCTAGTTCGTCAGCCCTTGGACTTCGGCTTCAGGCCGTTCTCCGCCTGCTTGACCGACGAGCCGAACGGGGAGGCGGCCTTGGCTACCACCTTGTCCTTCTTCGGCTTGCGCGTCTCGCGATTGCTTCGCTGCTGACCCTTGGCCATCTTGGCTGCTCCTCATGCGTGTTGGTTTGGCGTTTGGCGCGGTCTCAGACAATCGGATTGCTGGCAACAATCGGATTGTCGGCCGGTTCGAGATTGTCTTCCGTGGTAACCCGCTCATGGGTCTCGTGTTCGCTGCGGATGCGGTATTGCGGGGAACCGTCCTTGACCGGCAACCTGCTCTTGATTTCGAACAGGTCCGCGGTCTTGAGGAGAAGGCCGCCACGGCCTTTCATGCGCACGGTCTGGCCGACGGCAAAGAGGTGCGAGGGGGTGTCGTTGCGCGGCCGCGCATTCGGCTGGAAACGGATCATGCTGCATTCTCCCGGTCGCGCTTCAGCGCTGTTTCGAGGTCCAGGTAATCGATGGCGACGAGCTGGCTGGTGGGCGGGTTCTTCACCGCCCTTGCCGGCAGATGGATGAAGGTGGCGACGCGGCGCCAGGCAAGCCGCGACATGCCTTCGACCAGCTCTTCGTCGTGATCGATGTCGTAATCGCCAGCCGGCAATTGGCCCTCCAGCCCGCCGAGCACGAACGGTGCGGTGAAATGGGCGATGGAATGGGTGGTGCGGTCCGGCATTGTCCTGGCCCTGATAGTTTACGCCTTGATATTTTTACGCCTTGGGGGGCGCATGCGAAACGGCGATCCTGAAGGCAAAAAAGCGGGGACGAGCCCCGCTTTCCTATTTCCGGCAATCGCTGGAAATAAGCCGCTTTCGAGAGCTGCCAGTACATCCGTGGTCAGCGTTCATCGAATTCGGCCGGATCAGATTAGTTGCAAATTGGCGGCCGATTCGCGGCCCTTGGCGTCACGCTCCAACTCGAATTGCAGCTTCTGGCCTTCGGCGAGACCCGGGAAACCGGCGCGCTCCAATGCGCTGACATGGACGAAAACGTCCTTGCCGCCGTCGGCCGGCTGAATGAAGCCAAAGCCCTTCTGGCCATTGTAGAATTTCACGGTTCCGGTGTTCATGAATGTCTTTCGCGGATTGAGAAATCGTCGCACGGCCAATGTGCCGCGCGCCCGGTATCGATGATTTGGCATGAGATTGGCGGGTCGAGAACCTCTGACGCCGCGAGATGCCAATTCTGGCCCAAACGATGCCTGCTATGTATAGATCGGCTGGGCGCCGTCTTCAAGATGATTCATGAAATCCGCCCGCCTTCGGTAAAAAATAGATCGCTATAAATACCAATATAATTCTGCTATGATTGCAAAATATTTCAAAAAATTCTGACGGTGCACGGGGATATTTCCCGGGCTCAGGTATTTTTATTTACTACGGAACGAGGACAAATCCATGATTTACACAAGAAGCTCAAGGGGAAAGACCGCGGCGGTCAATCCGATCATCAAGCCGACCACCATACATGCCATTGCTGTCGGCCCCACCGGCCAGCCGATGATCGTCAAGTCGGCACGGCTGACCATCAGAAGCGATGAGGCGGCACGGCGAACGATCGCCGACACCGATGGCACCGTGAGGCGGGCCAGGCAGGTTGCCGAGACCAATCGTCTGATCTGATCGCCCTCACGACGGATAGGGCTGGGAACCACGCAAAGCCTTGAACCCGCCGCGCCAATGGCTTAGATCGCGGCAGGCGGACAAACACGGCAGGTTTCCCATTAACAGAGATCAGAGAAGAGCGGCGGGTGCGGGAGCGAGGTCTGGCGCTGGGGGACAGCCGCCGCTGGGGCTCGACCAGTATGTGCAGCAGGCGCTGCAACTCCATCAGGCCGGGCGCCGTCAGGAAGCCGAGGCGATCTACCGGCAGGTGCTGGCGCGTCAGCCCAAGCACGCGGCCGCGGCGCATTTCCTGGGATTGCTGCTGCACCAGACCGGGCGCAGCGACGAAGGGCTGGATCTCATCGAACAATCGGTGCAGTTGCAGCCGACCAATCCCGACTTCCTCAACAATTTCGGCACGGTGATGCGCGATCTCGGCCGCCCTGCCGCGGCCATCGATTTCTTCCGTGGCGCGGTGGATCTGCGGCCGGACCAGCTCGCTGCGCGCGACAATCTCGGTTCGTCGCTGAAGCAGGTCGGCCAGTTCGAGGAGGCCGAAGAGATCTATCGCGGCACCGTCGCACGCAACCCGTTTCATGTGCGCGCCCGCATCGGGCTTGCCGAAACGCTCCAGGAGGCCGGGCGGCTGGACGAGGCGCTGGCGGTTTTCCAGGAGGCACTGACCATCCGCCCCAAGGATGCCGATCTGTTGCACGGGCTCGGCGTCGGGTTGATGGAAAAGGGCAAGCTCGACGAAGCGGCCGATCTGTTCCGGCAGGCGTTGGCGGTCAATCCCGGCATGGCCACGGCCTGGCTGATGCTGGCGCAGGTCAAGCGACAGCAGGAGCGCGACGCCGAATTGGCCGGCATGGAAGCCCAGCATGCCAAGGCGCCGCAGGGCAGCCTGGCACGCATGCAGCTGTCCTTCGGACTCGGCAAGGCCAACGACGATCTGAAGGACTACAACAGGGCCTTCGACTATTTCACCGAAGGCAATGCCATTCGCCGCAAGGGGATCAACTATGATCCCGTCAGGACGCGCGCTGAATTCGAGGCGATGAAGACGGTGTTCAACGCCGGCTTCTTCGAAAGGCACAAGCCGAGCCCGATCACCGATGACGCGCCGATCTTCATCGTCGGCATGCCGCGTTCGGGTACGACGCTGGTCGAGCAGATCATCGCCAGCCATCCACAGGTCTATGGCGCGGGCGAGCTCAGCATCCTGAAGAAGGCGGTCGGCAAGCAGTTCCCGGCGACGATGCCGGGCGGCTTCCCTTGGGGCGTAACGGATACGGACGATTCGGATTTCGCCGAGGCAGGCCGGGCCTATCTCGACATGCTGCACGCCCGCTTCCCGCATATGCGCCATGTCACCGACAAGATGCCGGGCAACTTCCTGCTCGTCGGCTTCATCCACATGATGATGCCGAAGGCCAGGATCATCCATTGCGCCCGCGATGCGGCGGCGACCTGCCTGTCGATCTACAAGGTGCATTTCCGCGGCGACAGCCATCGCTACGGCTATGATCTCGGCGAACTCGCCGACTTCCACAATCTCTACACCGACATCATGGCGCATTGGCACAGCGTGATGCCGGGCGTCGTGCACGACTTGCGCTACGAGGATTTCGTCGCCGACCAGGAAGGGCAGAGCCGGGCGCTCATCGACTATCTCGGCCTGCCATGGGACGATGCCGTGCTGTCTTTCCACCAGACCGACCGGCCTGTGCGCACCGCATCGGCCGCGCAGGTGCGCCAGCCGATGTACCAGGGCTCGGTCGACCTGTGGAAGCGCTATGGAGACAGGCTGAAGCCGCTGCTTGATAAGCTCGGCGGGTAATAGATTGGCAACAGGCGCTCAGTTGCGCCAGCTGCTCAAAGCTCCATGAACGGCTGGAAGCCGCCGAAGATCATGCGCTTGCCGTCGAACGGCATGGTCGACCAGTCGGACTGCAGGCGAGGATCGGCCATCACCTTGGCCATGACCGCATCGCGACTCTGCCTGGATTCGTAAACGGCCCAGGAGAAGATGACGACCTCGTCGTCCTTGGCCCGGACGGCGCGCGGGAACGAGGTGACCTCGCCATAGGGCACGTCGTCGCCGATACATTCGACATAGGCCAGCGCGGCGTGTTCCATCCATATCGGGCCTGCGAGGTTGGCGAGTTTCTTGTAGTCGTCAAGTTTAGCCTTAGGCACGGCAAGCACGAAACCGTCGACATAGGACATGGTGGAACTCCTCATTGGTGGGTTCTTCCTTCTCCCCCTTGTGGGAGAAGGTGGATCTGTTCGCAGCGCCCAGACGGATGAGGGGTGTTCCAGCTTGGCGCCAAGTTACCCCTCACCCGGATTGCCAACCGAATTGCGAAAGGCAATTCGGGGCAATCCGACCTCTCCCACAAGGGGAGAGGTTAAAAGCTTCCGCCTTACTTCACTGGCGCATTCATGGCCCAGGCGACGCCGAACGGATCGTTGATCTGACCCCAGCGGTCGCCCCAGAACATCACCTGCAGTGGCGTGACCACCTCGCAGCCGGCATCGACGGCGCGCTGCCACCAGGTGTCGATATCGCCATCGCCGAGATGGAGCTGCAGCGTGTAGCCCTGCGCCTTCTGATGCGGATGGCCGTGTTCGGGATAGGCGTCGCAAAGCATCAGCGTCGAGCCGTTGATGTGGAGATGGATGTGCATGGTGCGGCCCTGCTCGTCGGCCGGATAGGCAAAGACCTGCTCGGCGCCGAAAGCCTTCTTGTAGAATTCGGCGGCCTTGAAGGCGCCGTCCACCTGCAGATAGGGGGTCAATCCGCCGAGCACTTCTGCCCTGGGCTGAACGGGGGTCTGGTCGGTCATCTCTTGCTCCTCTTTGCGTTGACTTGGCTTTGCCAATCCCAGGACGCACGGGACGACGGCTATCCTACATGGCCGCAGAATTTTTTTCGCAGGCGGGGCCCGGACAGGCCGGGCAACCGGAGGGTTTGAACGACAGGCACATGGGCCGGTTCGCCGCGGTCAAATGATTTTGGCCGAGACGGTAGCCGCGCGACGGCTGTCTTGCGCATCCAGGATTTCCGGAAAGCCGATGTCCTTGCGCAGTTCGGCCGGCAGCGAGAGCAGGATGCGTTCGCTGCGATGGCGGGCACGCGCTGCCGCGTATTGGGTTGCGATGCGACCGATGGATGAAAGGACGGACATGATGCATTCTCCCTGGGTTGACGCCGGCATCGTCGTGTCGGCATCCCAAGGACGAGGCAGGTTCAGGCAATCCGACACAGCTCTTGAATCTTTTTCGAGCAGCTTGAGACCGGCTGTTCTGGCGCTATTTACCTTAAGCAACGGTCTCCAAACGTTCGATCGTTTCGAGATCGGCTTTCTTGGCCTCTCCCTCCACGGCAAGATCGTAACTCGCCTGCATGTTCATCCAGAACTGCGGCGTGGTTCCGAAAAACTTCGCAAGGCGCAGGGCGGTGTCGGGCGTTACCGGTGTCGTCTCTCCGGCCAGGCGCTCGATGCGTGTACGTGGCACATGCAGCTTCTTGGCCAGCGTATACGGCTTCAGGCCAAGCGGGACCAGGTATTCCTCGCGAAGGATTTCTCCGGGATGGATAGGCGGGTTGATGTTCAGCATTTGACATCTGTCCTTCAATGGTAGTCGGTTATTTCGACGCCCTCGGCTTGTCCGTCCACCCAGCGAAAGCAGATGCGAAACTGATCGTTGATGCGGATGGAGTGTTGGCCGGCCCGATTGCCTTTCAGGGACTCAAGCCTGTTGCCTGGGGGCGTCTTCAGGTCCGACAACTCGGTCGCGTTGTCGATCATGAACAGTTTCCGTTGGGCTGATCGGACAAGGTCCGATGGAAAGCCCTTTGGAGACTTGCCGTTCGAAACGGCCTCGCTGGTCTTGTCCTTGAACGAGCGTATCATTTGTCGAATCCAATGGACGTACCATCACACGATACGTTTCGGGAGTCAACGGTACGTCTCATGGAAAGATACGAACCTCCGACCTGCCGACGGCAGGCCGGAGTTCCGTTTCTCCGCTCAACCGGTGACTTCAGCCACCTCGCGGAAAAAGTCCTCGGGATCCTCCACCTCGGTCAGCTTCCGCTTCTCGATCAGCCAGAAGCGGTTGCCGATGGCGCGGATGAAGGAGCGGTCGTGCGAGGCGAGCACGCAGCTTGCCTGGTGCTTGAGCAATTCCTCCTCCAGCGCTTCCTGGCCGTCGATGTCGAGATGGTTGGTCGGCTCGTCGAGCAAATAGAAGTTGGGATTGGCGAGCCTGAGCGCCAGCATCATCAGCCGCGCCTTCTGGCCGCCGGATAAAACGCCGATCTTCTTCTCCTGCATCTCGATGACCACGCCGGCACCGGCAAGCAGCGAGCGGGCGCGTTGCTCGCCGACATCGTGGCGGCGCGAGACCATCGCCAGCGGCGTGTCGTCGCCGCTGATGCCGGACAGCGCCTGGTCGCTGTAACCGAGCACCGTCGACGGCGTCACCTTCACATTCTGCACCGTATCCGGCTCGAGGATGGCGTTGCGGATCAGGGTGACGAAGCGCGACTTGCCGACGCCATTGCGGCCGAGCAGCACGATGCGGTCTCCCTGGCAGATGTGGCGCTTGCCGGTTTTGAACAGCAGCGTGCCGTCGGGCGTTTCAACCGCCGCGTCGTCGAGCGTGATCAGCACTTTGGCGTGGGTGCCGCGATTGGCCAGTCTTATTGCCCCGGCCGACTTCTCGCGATGCGCCGGATTCGCCGCCTCTTCCAGTCTTTCCGCCCGCTGGTTGAGCTGCTTGGTCTTGACCGTCAAAAGATCGCTGCCCGAGTTGATGCCGATGTTGTTGAGCTTGGCGGCCTGGCGCCGCAGTTGCTGCGCCACCTTCATGTCGCGCTGGAACTTGCGCTCGGTCGACGCGTCGACCTCGTCGAGCGCCTGCCGGGCGCGGGAGTAGGGCAGCGCAAACACCGGCGACTGTTCCGGGCGCAGGAACAGGGTGCGGTTGGTGGTGGCGTCGAGGAAGGCGCGGTCATGGCTGGCGATGACGACAGGCACCTCGCGCGGCAGCGCGTTCATCCAGCTTTCCAACTGGCTGATGCGGGCGAGGTCGAGGTGATTGGTCGGCTCGTCGAGCAAAAGCACGTCCGGATCGGTGACCCAGACGCGGGCGATCAGCGCCAGCCTCTGCCAGCCGCCGCTCAGCGCGCGCATTTCTCGCTCGCGCATTGCCTCCGGCACATCAAGCGAATCCAGCACCACATCGACGCGCCACATCTCGCTGTCGGCCTGCTCGGGCGGCAGGGCGTCGGCCACCACCTGATGGAAGGTGCGGTCGAGCAAGGCAGGGGCAACGGACTGTTCGACATGGCCGACGCGCAGGCCGCGCGTGCGGGTGATGTCGCCCGACGTCGGCTCCATCTCGCCGGTCAGGCATTTGAGCAAGGTCGACTTGCCGCGACCGTTGGCGGCGGCGATGCCGAGCCGGTCGCCGGTGCCGATGGTGAGGTCGAGATTGGAAAACAGCGGCGCACTCATGGTGACGCCGAGGGATTTGAGGCTGATCAGGGCCATTGTGATTTCGCTTTTTTGGTTGGCGCATGATCCTTTCCGAAACCATCCGGCTGTCGGGGTCATGCGCTCTTGCCGGAGACAACTCCGGATACACTTTGACGGTGCGCTTGCTGGCCATCAGAACAGGCATTGCAGCACCACGAAGGGCAGACCAAAAAATCGAAGCGGGAAAAACCCGGACCGTCCCTGGTCAGCCCTGCAAGCAAGCTCGCAGGGCAGAAATCGGGCCACGCTGACGATGGTGACGATGAAACGTGAACACGTGAGCCCTCCTTTCAAGACGTTCGAGTACAGAGCCCGAGGTTCTGTTCTCTTGTTAAAGCATGATCTTGCCCGAAAACCGGATTCCACTTTTCGGGAGCATGCTAAAGGCGATTACACCAAAGGTTGGGCCGATGGCAAGACGGCCGCTTCCGTCCGGCGCGGGAACGGGTCCAGCACCAGGATGCAGCCGCCGATGATCGCCGTCGCGCCGAAGCCCTGGACGACGGTCAGCTGCTCGCCGAGCAGAAGTGTTCCGGCCAGCACCGCTATCGTCGTAACCGCGAATTCGACGCTGATCGTCCTGGTGGCGCCGATGCTGGCAACCAGCCGGAAATAGACGATGTAGGTCAGCGCGCTCATCACGCAGGCGAGAAGGGCGAGGTAGAGGAAGTCGACGGGGCGTGGCATGGCTGGCACGGGTACTGCCAACAGCAGCGGCAACGTCATCAGGCCGCCGAACAGGAAAGCGGCGCCGGTGAGTTCGAACGAGCCGGCCGCGCGCACATGGCGGTTGGCATAGTTGCTGCCGAAGGCGGCGGAGAAGGAGCTGAACAACGAGGCGGCGCAGCCGAACGCGAAGGGTGCCGTGATCGGGACGGCGGGAAAGCCGACCAGCACGGTGATGCCGGCGGCGCCGAGCAGCAGGCCGGCCAGTCCGCGAACGGTGATGCGTTCAAGACCCCACAATTGGCCGAGGATCATCGAGAACAGCGGGATCGCGGCAACGAGGATCGCCGCCATCGCGGTGCCGATGCGTGGGGTGGCGTAGGACAGGCCGATCAGTTGCGCCGCGACCGTCGTCGCGCCGACCACGGCGAAGTGCCGCCAGCCGGCGCTGAAATCGAGCCGTCGCCGCGTCGCCGCCGCGAGCAGGAAAAGCGTGATGCCGGCGATCAGCGCGCGCAAGGTGACCGCACCGACCCAACCGAAGGCATGCACCACCTTGAGCAGGACGAGGAAGGACAGGCCCCAGGTGATGGCCAGAAAGATGTAGGCGGCGATATCCCTGGGTTTCATGGGTGGGGCCGGCGGAATGTTGCGTGGAGAGGTGGAATTGCAGCCGTGCGTATCGTTTCCGCCGCTCGGCGGCAAGGAATGGCTCATGGTCCAGAGGTGGTTGCGGCTGGGCGAAGCGGGATGTTAGGGGCAGAGCGCTTTCCCTTTTCCCGCAAGGGGAGAAGGTGGCCTCGCGAAGCGAGGTCGGATGAGGGATGCTCCAGGGAATATCAACGTTTCACTCCGCTGGAACACCCCTCAACCGTCTCGGCGCTATCGCGCCGATCCACCTTCTCCCACAGGGGGCCCACAGGGGGAGAAGGAAAGAGGCCGCTACTTCCCCGGCCGCCCCGTCTTGCCCGGCCGGCGCTTCTCTCGGCGGGCGTCGCCGGGATCCTCATACGAACCGATGCCGGCGCGCTGGCGAATGATTGGTTTGTCGTCGCGATCCTTCGCGCCCCCCTCGGCCCTGCCGGCCATCTCCCCCGCTTGGGGGGAGATTGGCTGCGGCTTGGCCGGCAGCTTTCCTTCAACCGGCTTTTCCGTGCGTCGCACGGTCATCTCGTCGAGCGAGTTCTTCTTGAACAGCGGCTTGGTGGCTTCGCCTGGAATGCCGAAGTCGGAGCCGTGCGCCTCGGACGCCGACTGTTTCTTGAACAGCGAGCGCGATACGGCACCCGCCGGCGTCGGCATGTCGGTGCCGGGGCCCATGTCGTCGATCGAGGGTTTGGCAAACAGCGGCTTCTTCACCGGGACAGCGCCGTCGGCGCCCATCTCGTCGAGATCAGGCTTGCGGAAGAGGTTGGGCCGGGCAGCCTTGGCCGCCTCTTCGGCGGCACGCGCTTCCTCGAACTTGCGGAAACGCTCCTGTTCCTCCGCCGTACGATGTTTGGCCACGCCCTTGTTGTGCTTGCCCTTTTCGCGGCCCGAGGCAGGGCTTTGGCCTTCCACCTCGCGCGCCAGCGGATCGTCGGAAATCGACAGTTCCATCTCGCGCAGCCGCTTGATTTCGTCGCGGATGCGGGCTGCCTTCTCGAAATCGAGGTTGGCGGCGGCGTCGCGCATCTGCTTGTCCATGGCGTCGAGATGGGCCTTGAGGTTGTTGCCCATCATGGCGCCGGCGCTGTCGGTGAACTGCGAGATGTCGGCGCGGACGTGGTCCTTCTCGTAGACCGAATCCAGAATGTCGGAGATGCGCGACTTGACCGATTCGGGCGTGATGCCGTTGGCCGCGTTCCATTCCATCTGCTTTTCGCGGCGGCGGTTGGTTTCGGCCATCGCCCTTTCCATCGAGCCGGTGACTTGGTCGGCGTAGAGAATGACCTTGCCGTCGACATTGCGAGCAGCGCGGCCGATGGTCTGGATCAGCGACGTCTCGGAGCGCAGAAACCCTTCCTTGTCGGCATCGAGGATGGCGACGAAGCCGCATTCGGGAATATCGAGGCCCTCGCGCAGAAGGTTGATGCCGACCAGCACGTCGAAGGCGCCGAGGCGCAAATCGCGCAGGATCTCGATGCGTTCCAGCGTATCGATGTCGGAATGCATGTAGCGCACGCGGACGCCCTGCTCATGCAGGTATTCGGTCAGGTCCTCGGCCATGCGCTTGGTCAGCACGGTGACCAGCGTGCGGTAGCCGGCCTTGGTGGTCTCGCGGATCTCGCCGACGACATCGTCGACCTGGCTTTTGGCCGGACGCACTTCGACCGGCGGGTCGATGAGGCCGGTCGGGCGGATGACCTGCTCGGCGAAGACGCCGCCGGCCTGCTCCATCTCCCAGCCGCCCGGCGTCGCCGACACCGCGACCGAGAGCGGGCGCATGGCGTCCCATTCCTCGAAGCGCAACGGGCGGTTGTCCATGCAGGAGGGCAGGCGGAAGCCATACTCCGCCAACGTCGCCTTGCGGCGAAAGTCGCCACGATACATGCCGCCGATCTGCGGCACGGTGACGTGGCTTTCGTCGATGAAGACCAGCGCGTTGTCGGGGATATATTCGAACAGGGTCGGCGGCGGATCGCCGGGCTGGCGGCCGGTGAGATAGCGCGAATAGTTCTCGATGCCGGCGCAGGAACCGGTGGCTTCCAGCATCTCCAGGTCGAAGCGGCAGCGCTGTTCAAGTCGCTGTGCCTCCAGCAGGCGGCCGGCGCGTTCCAGTTCCACCAGCCGGTGCTTGAGCTCTTCCTTGATCGACTTGATCGCCTGGTTCAGGGTCGGACGCGGCGTCACATAGTGCGAATTGGCGTAGATCTTGACGCTTTTCAGCTCGCCGGTCTTCTGGCCGGTCAACGGGTCGAACTCGGTGATCTGCTCGATCTCGTCGCCGAACATCGAGATGCGCCAGGCGCGGTCTTCCAGGTGGGCCGGGAAGATCTCGATCGTGTCGCCGCGCACGCGGAACGAGCCGCGGACGAAGTTGATGTCCTGGCGCTTGTACTGCTGCGCGACGAGGTCGGCGAGCAGCGCGCGCTGGTCGAGCCGGTCGCCGATCTGCATCTGAAAGGTCATTGCCGTATAAGTCTCGACCGAGCCGATACCGTAGATGCAGGACACCGAGGCGACGATGATGACGTCATCGCGCTCGAGCAGCGAGCGCGTCGCCGAATGGCGCATCCGATCGATCTGCTCGTTGATCGAGGATTCCTTCTCGATGAAGGTGTCGGTGCGTGGAACGTAGGCTTCCGGCTGGTAATAGTCGTAGTAGGAGACGAAATACTCCACCGCGTTGTCGGGGAAGAATTTCTTGAACTCCGAATAGAGCTGCGCTGCCAGCGTCTTGTTCGGCGCCAGGATCAAAGCGGGGCGCTGCGTCTCCTCGATCACCTTGGCCATGGTGAAGGTCTTGCCGGAGCCGGTGACGCCGAGCAGCACCTGGGTGCGGTCGTTGTTGTCGACGCCTTCGACAAGGTCCTTGATGGCGGTCGGCTGGTCGCCGGCCGGCTCGAAGTCGGACACCATCTTGATGGCGATGCCGCCTTCGGATTTTTCCGGCCGGGCAGGGCGGTGGGGTGTCCACAGCACGCCGTCCTTGTGCAGCGGATTGCCGGATTCGATCAGTGCGGAGAGGGCGGCCACCGTCGCGGTGACGCCGCTCGAGGTCATCGTCTCGGCCTCTTCCAGCGAGACGTCGAGGCCGGCGACCGGGTTGAGGCCGGCGGCGGTGCGCTCGCGGGCGGTGGCCGCGCCGCCCATC
>NZ_AYWR01000022.1:0-91486 GCF_000502935.1 Mesorhizobium sp. LNHC221B00
TCCGGCCATCGCGGCGGCAGCCACGCCGCCGAGCGACGTGCCCGAGGTCGTGGCACCCAAGCTCGAACACGCCGACAGCGCCGTCATAATCCGCCGCAACGACACGCTGTGGCGGATTTCGCGGCGCGTATACGGCCACGGGGTGCGCTATTCGACCATCTATCTCGCCAACCAGGACCAGATCAGGAATCCCGACCGCATCTGGCCGGGGCAGGTGTTCATGGTTCCGGAAAAGTCGAAGGAAGGCGAAGCCGCCGACCTCAAGGCAATGGGCGAGCAGGCGACGACGGCGCCGACCAAGACGCAGTAGAAGCCCCGCATCGATCAGCCGGCATCACCGGCGCGGCTGGAGTGAAGCGCGAAACCGGCTGCACCCGGGTCGCCGAGCTCAGGGCGGAGATTCATGCTTGGAATGAGATAATCTCCGCCATTTTGCCGACGATATGGGATCGGCGGCGTCGTCGCCAGCGTCCGCATCCTGTCACGCAGGCGTTCAGCCACGGGCTCGAAGCCGTCCTCTCCGAGACGATCGACCTTGTAGACCACGAACGGCGGAAGCACGTCGTATCCGGGGTAGTAGAGTATCCCGTGATTGATCGGGAACAGCAGGTCGTCGATAGGTCCGTTGATCCCGCGCGCGGTGTAGTGCTCTTCCCAGCCGCCAACGGTCACGATCAGCATCGCGCGTTTTCCGGCGAGGGTGCCCTCGCCGTAACGATCGCCCCAACGCCGGTCGCTATGCTCGCCAACGCCATAGGCGAATCCATAGGCGAACACACGGTCGACCCAGCCCTTGAGGATCGCCGGCATGGCGAACCACCAAAGCGGGAACTGGAGGATCAGGGTATCGGCCCACAGGAGTTTCTCGATCTCGGCCTTTACATCGTCGGTTAGCGCGTCGGCTTCGAACGCCTTCTTGGAGGCCGCGACGGGTATCAACCGCGCATCAGGTTCGAGCAAGGGGAAGTCGGCGCGATCGACCGCGGATTTCCAGCCATCGGCGTATAGGTCCGACACGCGCACCTCATGTCCTTGAGCCTCTAGTTCCTTGATGGCGACATCGCGAAGGGCGCCGTTGAGCGAACGTGGTTCGGGGTGGGCAAAGACAAGCAGAACTTTCATGGGGCAGATCCAATATTGAGGGGACTGACGTGAAGATAGCCAGCAGCGATATGATCCACTATATGTAGGCAATGAATAACATTGTGCCGAATAATGGATAAGTCAGACGTCACATTCGAGCGGATGCGCACCTTCGTTCGCGTCGCCGAGCGTGGCAGCCTGTCGGCCGTTGCGCGCGAGCTTGGCGTCGGGCAGTCGACGATCACGCGTCACGTGCGGGAACTCGAAGAAGCGGTCGGTGTGCCTTTGCTCAGCAGAACGACCCGGCGTGTCACGATGACCGCTGAAGGCAGCCGCTATTACGCCAACAGCGTTCAGATCCTGCGCCTTGTCGAACAGGCCAGCGATGAGGCCCGGAGCACGCGCGGCGCGCCCGCCGGTACGATCCGGATAAGTTGTACGGCGGCTTTCGGTGTCTTGCACGTCAGCCGGCTGATCTTCGCTTTCCAGGATCGCCATCCCGACATCGGCATTGATCTCAGCCTCACGGACGAGCGGGTGGACCTCGTCCGCGAGGGCATCGATATCGCGCTTCGCCTGGGGCCGCTCACCGACAGCTCGTTGAAGCTGCGGGCGCTCGGCCAGTCGCGGCGTCTGCTCGTGGCGTCTCCGGCCTATCTGGCGGCGCGGGGAAGGCCTTCTATCCCTTCGGATCTGTCTCGACACGAGGGCATCCGGATGTCGAACGTGGCGGGCAGCGAAACACTCGTTTTGCAGGGCGCCGGCGGCGAGCGCCACATGGTGCCTTTCGCGGGGCGACTGCGGATCGACCATGGACTTGCCGCGCGGCAGGCCTTGGTTGCCGCTCGGGGCATCGCGCCGGCACATCGATGGCTTGTGGACGATCTTCTGGCCGCGGGCGCGCTGGAGACGATCCTGACGGATTATTCGCTGACCTCCGTTCCACTCAACATGTTGATTGTCCCAGAGCGCGCGGGCGTCGCCAGGGTCCGCTTGCTGGTCGAGTTTCTGGCTGAACGGATTGCCGAGATTCCAGGGATCGAGAAATCCGCCTCACAGAACTAGCCGCTGTCCGATCTGCCCGGAAGAGTAGCTTGCGGCGGTGCACTCCATCGTCTATCGCCGATGAACGATGACAGAATCCGTCCTTGAACCAGACCGCGCCACCGTCGCTTTACCCAACTGCATCTCCGATAGTCGCGCTGTCGCGGCGCGATTTGCGGCGTTGTCGCATCCGGCGCGGATCGAAATCATAAAATACCTCTCGGCCAGCAATTCCTGCTGCTGCCGCGAGGTCGTCGATCGTTTCGACCTGGCGCAGTCGACCGTGTCCCAGCATCTGAAGATACTGGTGGAGGCTGGCCTGGTCCGGTTCGAGCCCGACCGCCAACGCTCGCGCTACGCGGTCGATCGCGCGGCGCTTGCCGAAATATCGGCGTCGCTGGGCGCACTCGTCGATTCCTGCTGCTCCGGCCGCTGACCCTCTCACCCAAAAGGCAAGAAAATTGGCCGAAAAAACTGTCTCCGCCGACACCTCGACCCTGACGACATTGCGCAATTTGTGGCCCTATATGTGGCCGGCCGACCGAGCTGACCTCAGGGCGAGGGTCACCTGGGCGACACTGCTGCTGGTCGTCGCCAAGGTGACGCTGGTCGCCGGCCCCTACTTCTTCAAATGGGCGACCGATGCGCTGGCTGGCGGCTTCAAAACGCCGCCGCCGCTGCCTTCCTTCCTGCTTGCCCCGGTGATGCTTGTCATCGCCTACAATGTGCTGAGGCTCGTTCAGCTCGGCTTCAACCAGCTGCGCGACGCGCTGTTTGCCCGCGTCGGACAACATGCGGTGCGCCAGCTTGCTTTCCGCACCTTCGTGCACATGCACCAGCTGTCGCTGCGCTTTCACCTGGAGCGCCGCACCGGCGGCCTGTCGCGCATCATCGAGCGCGGCACCAAGGGCATCGAGACGATCGTGCGCTTCATCATGCTGAACACGGCGCCGACCATTCTCGAATTCGCGCTGACCGCCGGCATATTCGGCTTCACCTATGGTTGGAAATATGTGGCCGTGGTCGCGGTCACCGTCTGTGTCTATGTCTGGTTCACGGTCAAGGCCAGCGACTGGCGCATCTCGATCCGCCGCGACATGAACGACAGCGACACCGACGCCAATACCAAGGCGATCGACTCGCTGCTCAATTTCGAGACGGTCAAGTATTTCACCAATGAGGCCATGGAGGCCGAGCGCTTCGACCGCTCGATGGCGCGCTACGAGATCGCCGCCACCAAGACCTGGACCTCGCTCGGCTGGCTGAACTTCGGCCAGGGCGCAATCTTCGGTCTCGGCACGGTGGTCGTCATGTGCATGTCGGCGCTGGAGGTCCAGGCTCACACGCAGACCGTCGGCGATTTCGTCTTCATCAACGCCATGCTGGTGCAGCTCTCCGTGCCGCTCAACTTCATCGGTTTCATCTACCGCGAAATCCGCCAGGGCCTCACCGACATCGAGCATATGTTCGATCTGCTCGACGTGCCGCAGGAGATCGTCGACAAGCCCGATGCAAAGCCTCTGGTCGTCAGCGCGGGCAAGGTCGAGTTCCGCGACGTGCATTTCTCCTATGATCCGAACCGCAAGATCCTGAAGGGCATCAGCTTCGACGTGCCGGCCGGCAAGACGGTTGCCATCGTCGGGCCGTCGGGTGCGGGCAAGTCGACCATCTCGCGGCTGCTGTTCCGATTCTATGACGTGCAGGGCGGCCAGGTGCTGATCGACGGTCAGGACATCAGGAATGTCACCCAGGAGAGCCTGCGCGCGGTGCTCGGCATGGTGCCGCAGGACACGGTGCTGTTCAACGACACCATCGCCTACAACATCCGCTACGGTCGCGTCGGTGCAAGCGAGGCGGAGGTGCGCAAGGCCGCCGAACTTGCCCAGATCGGGCCGTTCATCGAAAAATTGCCCGACGGCTACAAGTCGATGGTCGGCGAGCGCGGGCTGAAGCTCTCCGGTGGCGAGAAACAGCGCGTCGCGATCGCCCGCACCATCCTCAAGGCGCCGCCGATCCTGATGCTCGACGAAGCGACCTCGGCGCTGGACAGCCACACCGAGCAGGAGATCCAGGCCGCGCTCGACCTGGTCAGCAAGGGCCGCACCACCATCGTCATCGCCCACCGCCTGTCGACGGTGATTTCGGCCGACGAGATCATCGTGCTCAAGGATGGCCAGATCGCCGAGCGTGGCACCCACATCGAGCTGATGCGCCAGCATGGCCTTTATGCGTCGATGTGGGATCGCCAGCGCGAAGCGACCGAGGCCGAGGAGCGCCTGCGTCGCGCCCGCGAGAGCGACGAATTTGGCGTCATCGTTCGCCGGCGGACGTCGGAGGTGTCGTAGGTTTTTCCTTCCTCCCTTGTGGGGGAAGGTGGCCTCGCGAAGCGAGGTCGGATGAGGGGTATTCCAGGGAACACCAACGCCTCACTCCGTCACGCACCCCTCATCCGTCTCGGCGCTGCGCGCCGATCCACCTTCTCCCGCAAGGGGAGAAGGAAAAGATTTCAAAAACACCGCTTGACCTCAACTTAAGTTGAGATTGTACGCCGTTCCAGGAGCCCGCAAACACCACGATCCAGGAACGGAACAATCGAAATGAACGACATAAATCAGAATGTTAACGGCGGCAGCGTGTTCAGGGTGGATAAGTTCGTCGTCCCCGCTGCCGCCCGCGACGAGATCCTCGTCAAGGTCAGGACAACACACGAATTGCTGCGCCAACAGCAGGGTTTCGTGCAGGATTTCCTGCTCGAGCAATTTTCGGGGCCGGGCGAGTTCAATCTCGTCACGATCGTCGAATGGGAAAGCCAGGCTGCTGTCGACAAGGTCGTGCCGATCGTCAAGTCCGCGCAAGAGCGCATCGCCTTCAATCCGCAGGAGACGATCACCCGGCTCGGAGTGCGGGCCGACATCGCCAACTACCAGCGGATTCCCGAAGCATAAGTTCACGGCCAGCCGACGCCGGGTGCCGGCGCCTCGGCGCTGAGTACCTGGCCGGTGCGGTCCTCGCTGACCATGTGCTCAAAGCCGCGCCATTCCGCGGCGACGATGAACAGTGTTTGCCGGTCCGTACCGCCCAGCATGCAGGCAAAGCAGCCGCGATCGATGGTGACGGTCTGCAAGACCTCACCGCCTTCGCACGCCCGCACGCAATGCTTGTTGGGAACATCCGCGTACCAGACCGCACCTTCGGCATCGAGGCAGATGCCGTCGGGATAACCGTCGAGTTCGGCCCAGACGCGTCGGTTGGATAAGGTACCGTCGGCGGCGATGTCGAAAGCGGTCAGAAGGCTGGCGTGGGATTCGGCAATGATCAGCGTCTTGTTGTCCGGGCTCACCGCCATGCCGTTGGCAAAGGCGATATTCTCTGCCACCTGCCGGACCGAACCATCCGGCGTGACCAGCGCGATCGTGCCCGGGCCGAAATGCTGGCCGGGAGCCGGCGCCGGTCCCCCGCCATTGACATAGATGTTGCCGCGGCCGTCGACGACGATTTCGTTCCACGGACTTTTCGAGAGGCCGCGCAGATCGGCATGGGTGACGAGACTGCCATCGGCTTCCTGCCGCAGCAGCAAGCCTTCCCGGCCCGAGACGACGAGCAGACGACCATCCGGCAGCCAGTCAATGGAGTAGGGCAGGACGGCCGGCACGGTGAGCACGACCTCGCGGTTGCCTTCGGCATCGACGGCGATGATCTCGCCGGTGCCCCAGTTGCAAAGCCACAGCCGTCCGTCATGCCAGCGCGGCGACTCGCCGAAAGCGAGGCCGGCGGTGATGAGATGCGCTTGGGAGGCAGGTGACTGCTGCATGTAAGGGACTCCTTGCCGGTTATCCTACCAAGGACGGTCGAGCCGATGGGGTGCCGACACCGCAGTCAGGAATTTCGGAACAAATCTTCCTATGCAAGTGCGGCAGATCAATCTTGAGCCCTTTTATCTTTCTGACCTGGTGATATTATTCGCTATTAGAGTTTAGGGAAGTATTTGGATGTTCGGTTTTTTTTCGCGAAGACCAAAGAAGAATTCCGAGAAGCCGTCGGGAATCCCACTTCCGGCCGTAGGACAGGCATCGAAAGCCGGGCTGTTGGTAATCGTGCCTCGTTCAACCGTGGACAAAGCCGTTGAGAAGCCTTTTCAACTCGTCTTGGCAGTCGAAAAATTTATTCACGCTATGGTTTTTAAAGGGCTCTACCGCCATTTTGAAATCGACCCAAAGGCGATGCACGTCTCCCATGCCGATCAATATTCCGCCGAGGTGAATAACGGCGGTCATAGTCAATTCATCCACAATGCCGACCGTGAGTTCGATGTGATGGTCGCCAACGCTCGTGCCGGCCTCATTGCTATTGGCGCGAAGGGGCAATTGGCGACTCTGGAAGAGATGTCCGTCTGGGTCTCCGAACACCCTGACGAAGCCTCGGAAGAGACCGGCTTCGAGGGCGGGCGCGACGATTTTCTCGACACGCTTGATGATGCTTTCTACGGCGCCGATGAGGCTTCTCCGATAATCGATCTATTGGCGCTCTGGATCGCATCATGGCCCGATCTGCAGATTGTCGACGACGATGATTACGATGAAGCTATCCTCCAGTTGGCAATGGCCAATCCTCTGCGCGAATCCCGGCTTCTCCATCGATCGGTCAGCGAACTGGTCGGTCAGATGTTTCGCACGCGCGATGTCGGAGTCGGCCTCGCGTGCGCCAATGCGCTACCGCCCGAGGTCAAACTATCGCTTGGCGTGGCGAGGATGTTGGATGTCGAGGGCGAGACCCAATTAGCTTTTCAACTGCGCACCAACGCAGAGGAGCTTCGCCTTTGCGTCTCCACCGACCCCCATGCGGCTGTCTATGGATATATCGCTCCGGAAGTTCCTCCAATTGCGCAACCGGGTGAAAATATACTCGCTGCTGGTGCGCCTCGCGTCGGTCGCAAGCTCGGTCAAGCCGATGCGCAAACGATAGCAAAGGTAATCGAACTGGCCGAGGAATATCATGCGCCAGTAGCCGTCGATCTTTTGCTGCGGAAGGCTGGATTCGATCCAACTGACGCAGTCGTGTCGGCGAATTCTGTCGTGCAGAACGAAGGAGGGCCGGTGGTGAATTGGGTGGTGATGGCAGGTGGTCACGCGTTTCTCTTCCAGTCGTACCCAGACCGTGGCGTGATGTTACGCGGTGGCAATGAGCAAAGTCTGGTGGAAGCTTATCGAAATGAGCTTGAGGAACACTTCGACCTGAGCGCCGCAGCTGGCGAATAAACTGTTCGAGTTAGATCGGGCTGGAACGTCATCCTGGCCCCTGCGATCACTGCATTTCGCTCGGGAAGAAGGTTGCATGGAGATGGACGTTGGTGCCACGTGGGCCGGAATTCTGACGGCAATGGCATGGGCATGCAAGCCGGTCGCGGCTTCACGAAAGACAGAGTGTCCGGCCATCCGGATACAGCGGGCCCTTGCCCGTTCGCCCGCGCCAGCCATTGTTGCGTTGCGGCGAGGGGGGCTTTCGGCTATTGAGGCCCCACCTGAAACGGAGCCCGTTTACACCCGATGAGCCTTGTCGATACGGTCAAGAACGCGTTCGTACCGATCCATCGCGAAGGCTATCCCTTTATCGCGGCTTTTGGCGCGGCGACGCTTTTCCTTGGCTACTTCTCGTCGATCCTGTTCTGGATCGGCCTGATCCTGACCGCCTGGTGCGTCTATTTCTTCCGTGATCCCGAGCGCGTCACCCCGATTGACGACCGCCTTGTGGTGAGCCCCGCCGACGGCATCATCTCGGCTGTCGGACCTGCCCTGCCGCCGCGCGAACTTGGGCTCGGCAATGTCGAGATGACCCGCATCTCGGTTTTCATGAATGTCTTTTCCTGCCATGTGAACCGCGCCCCGGTACGCGGCCGCATCGTCAAGATCGAACACCGGCCTGGAAAATTCCTCAACGCCGAACTCGACAAGGCCAGCACCGAGAACGAGCGCAACGGCCTGGTCATCGAAAGCCCCAACGGCACGATCGCCGCCGTCCAGATCGCAGGTCTGGTGGCGCGCCGCATCGTCTGTTGGGCTGAGGCGGGCGGCTCGATCGGCACCGGCGAGCGTTTCGGCCTGATCCGCTTCGGCTCGCGCGTCGACGTCTTCCTGCCCTTGACCGCCACGCCGCGCGTTGCCGTCGGCCAGACCGCGGTCGGCGGTGAAACCGTGCTGGCCGAATTCGGTGGCGTCGCCGGTACGCCTCTCGTGCGGATTTCCTGAGCCGTGGGCACGCAATATAAGAAGTTCGAGGCCCATGCGAGCGGCGGTCCCCGCATCCGCGAGATTCCGATGCGCATGGTGCTGCCCAACCTCGTCACCGTGCTTGCCATCTGCGCCGGCCTGTCCGGCATCCGCTTCGGCTTCGAAGGCCGCTTCGAACCGGCGGTGGTGATGGTGCTGCTGGCCGCTTTCCTCGACGGCATCGACGGCCGCCTGGCGCGGATGCTGAAGGCGACCTCCAAATTCGGCGCGCAGATGGATTCGCTGGCCGACATCGTCAATTTCGGCGTCGCCCCGGCTTTGGTGCTTTATGCCTTCCTGCTCGACCGTGCCGGCTCGCCGGGCTGGATCGCGGCATTGCTGTTCGCCATCGCCTGCGGGCTCAGGCTCGCCCGCTTCAACGTGCTCGACGACGAGAAGGCCGACCGCCCGATATGGCAGTCCGAATATTTCGTCGGCGTGCCGGCGCCGGCTGGTGCTGTGCTGGTGATGCTGCCGCTCTATCTCTATTTCCTGCGGCTCGGGCTGGAGCCAAGCCGCCCGGCTGCCTTCATCGCCACCGGCTTCACCGTGCTCGTTGCCTTCCTCCTGGTCAGCCGGTTGCCGGTCTATTCCGGCAAGAGCATCAAGATCCCCGGCGACAGGGTGCTGCCCGTCATCCTGGCGGTCGTGCTCTACGTTCTCTTGCTGATGACCTATCCCTGGTACACGCTGACCGCGTCGGTCGCGGGCTACCTGATCTTTCTGCCGTTTTCCGTGCGCGCCTATTCCAAGCGCGCCAAGCTGGAGGGCGAGAAGGTGCCGCCCTCGGACATAGGATAGAAGGTCCGCCGAAGTCCCTGATCTGTCTCAGGCCGCGACGCCGAGCCCCAGCCTGTCGATCGCCAGCTTGCGGGTCGAGACGTAGTCCGTCTTGCCCGACCCCAGCACGGGGATTTCCTCGACCTTGACGATATCGTTCGGCACCATCAATTCGGCCGCACCCGCCTGCTTGCCGAACTTGCGCAATTCGTCGGGATTGGCATCGTCGGCGGTGGTGACCAGAACGATGCGCTCGCCACGCCGCTTGTCCGGCACCGCTACCGCCGCATGGCGTTCTTCCGGCCACAGCGACTGCACCAGCATCTCGACCGCGCCCAGCGACACCATCTCGCCGGCGATCTTGGCGAAGCGCTTGGCACGGCCGCGAATGGCGATGAAGCCTTCGCGGTCGACGGCAACGATGTCGCCGGTATCGTGCCAGCCGCTTAGCGGCTGCAGCTCGCCGGGCCGGTCCGCGGTCATGTAGCCCATCATCAGGTTTGGCCCGTCGAGCCACAACCGGCCAGCGTCCGAGATGCCTTCGATCGGCTCCAGCTTCATGCGCATCGCCGGCAGCAGCCTGCCGACCGTGCCGTCACGGCCGTGGATAGCGGTGTTGACGGCAACCACCGGCGCGGCCTCGGTCAGCCCGAAACCTTCGATAATCTCGGCCTGGAAGCGCTCGCGATAGACGCGGCGGGTTTCCGGTTTCACCGCCTCGGCGCCGGCAAGGACGAAGCGCAGGCTGGAAAAATCGCCATCCTTTGCGGTGCGCGCATAATTGGCGAGGAACGTGTCGGTGCCGAACATGACGGTCGGTTTCACCTTGCGCGCGACCTCGGGGATGATCTTGTAGTGCAGCGGCGAGGGGTAGAGGAACAGTTTTACCCCGGTGACCAGCGGCAATATGGTGCCGCCCGTCAGGCCGAAGGAATGGAACACCGGCAGCACGTTGAGCAGGATGTCGGCCAGCGAGATGGTGATGCGCGCCTCGGCCTGCATGGCGTTGGCGTGAAGGTTCCTCTGTGACAGAACAACCGCCTTCGGCGTGCCTTCGGAACCCGAAGTGAACAGGATGACGCCTGGCTTGGCCGCGTCCTGCCGCTGCAAAGGCCAGCGCCACAGCATGGCGGCGGCAAGCTTGTCCAGCGCGGTGACGCTGGTCCGCAGGTCTTCCAGCCACAGCAGCCTGGCGCCGCCCTTTTCGACCGCGACGACGATATCGGCGAGGTCAGCTTTTTCCACAAAGGCGCGCGATGAGATGACGGTGCGGATCATCGCCGTGCGCATCGCCGCGGTGACGCTCGCCGGTCCGGCCGTGTAATTGATCATCGCCGCTACGCGGCCTGCCGACAGGAGCCCGACGAAGGACAGCACGACGCCATTGGCGTTGGGCAGCATCACGCCTACCGCCTCGCCCGGCGCGGTGATCGCCTCGAAGCGCCTGCCCAGCACTCGCGCGCCGATGAACATCTTGCGGTAGCTCAGCACGCCCGAGATGACATCCTCGATGATGGGATGCGAGGCGCCGACACGATCCGAAGCATCGCGCATGGCCAGGAACAGTCCGCGATCGAGGTTGCTCCCGAAAAGCCGAGCCTCCGCGACACGGTCGAAAAGCGCATTGGTGTTCGAGGCCTGGTCGGGGTTGCGTGCCACCAGTTCGGCGATGGTCATCGGCTCCAGGACGCTGATCGACAGCTTCGGAAACCAATGCCGTGGCGCCTTGTCCGCCGGCGTCAGCGACACCGGCAGGGAACGCGTGCCGGCGACGAAGATCGGCACGATGCGGGCGTCGGCCTGCATGGCGATGCGGGTGACGGCGCGAAACAGCCGAAACGTCTTGACGTCGGGCTCGACCGCATCTGGCAGATAGACGGCGAGCCGCCCCTTGCCCTTCAGCACGCGCACCAGCCGGCGGCTGACGAAGACATGTTCGGCGTTGAAGGCGATGGTGCGGCCAAGCTCGCGCCAGGGTTCGAGCCAGGGCGAGCGCGCCGAGACCTCGTCGAGGATATGCAGTGTGTCGTCAGGCAGCAGCGACAGCATCAGCGCCGGTTCGAAGCGCGACTGGTGCGAGATGACGTAGATGACCGGTACCTGCGCTTTGCGTGCGATCCTGATGCGGTTGTCGCTGACCCGGTAGGCGAGCTTGAACGGCACATAGAGCAGCGCCTGGGCGAAGCGCAGGCCAAGGCGGAATTTCTCCACCACGCCGATCAGCAGCCAGGCCACGACAAGACCCGCAAGCAACGCCAGTGTCAGGATCATGCCGCGTCTCTCCCAACGACCTTGTCATCGCGGCTCTTTTGCGGCCGCGTCGGGCAGAGCGTAGACGATGTGGGAGCAAGGTCAATGCGGATGAGGACGGTCTTCCTTCTCCCCCTGTGGGAGAAGGTGTCGCCGGAGGCGACGGATGAGGGGTGTTCCAGCTTGGCACCGACAGCGCTCCGTCACGCACCCCTCAACCGTCTCGGCGCTGCGCGCCGATCCACCTTCTCCCGCAAGGGGAGAAGGGAAAGAAGGCGCTAAGCCGTCTTCAACCGTCCGCTGATGAAGCGGAACTCCTGCGTCTTGCCGCCATAGCCATAGGCGGCCGCCGGCACCTCATGTACGAAGGCATAGCTTTCTTCATGTACGCCGCCCAGCAGGCCGCCGAAGGCATCGAAGATTGCCTTGAGATAGGCTTCCAGCTCAAGCTTGGTGTTGGTGCCGTCGACCACCTTGATGTCGAGCCAGAACGTGTTGGTGCCATGCTCGGCCAGCGACTTGCCGCCGGCGAACCAATGCTGCGGATCGATATAGGACACGGCAACGGCGGTGATCGTCGGATCCTTGCGCAGCTGCGTGGCGGTGATCTCGGTCACTTCCCGGGCAATCCTGGCGGATAGGGCGGCGTCGCGCTTGCCGGTGACGCTGACATTGATGATTGGCATTTTTCTTCTCCTGGTTTGAGCGGCGTCCGATCGCCGTCGAAGGGACCATGTCATCATTATCGGATCAAAAAAATCGAATTGTTTTTTATCGAAGGTTCGATAAAATCGAATTATGGAAACGCTCGATCCCGACCTGCTCAGAACCTTTCTCGCTTTCGCCGACAGCGGCTCGCTGGCGCAGGCGGCTTCCAGCGTCGGCCGCTCGCCCTCGGCGGTGACCGCACAGATGCAGCGGCTGGAAGAGATCATCGGTGAGCCACTTCTGGCGCCGCAGGGGCGGGGACGTGGCCTGACGCCGGCCGGAGAGGATCTCGTCGGCCATGCCAGGCGCATCCTTGCCGTGCATCGCGAGGCGTGGCTGGCGTTGAAGGGCGCGCGCGCCGCCGGGTGCGTCGCCATCGGCACCACGCAGGATTTCGCCGACAGCGGCCTGCCGGAGCTGCTGCGCGCCTTCGCCTCCAGCCATCCGCGCGTCAGGATCGAATTGCGGGTCGGCCGCTCAGCCGAGCTGGCGCAGGCGCTGCAGGCCGGCAATCTCGATCTGGCGATCGTCATGCGCCAGTCGGCGATGGCGGACGAGGTCGGCGTGCTGCGCGAGCCTATGATATGGCTATGCTCGCAGAAGGGGTTGGCCTCGCGCCAGGAAGAACTGCCGCTGGCGCTGCTCGATCCCTATTGCGGCTTCCGCGAGGCCGCACTTGCGGCGCTCGATGCGGCTGGCCGGCGCTACCGCATCGCTGCCGGCAGTGCCAGCCTTGCCGGCCTGCGCACCGCGGTGAATGCCGGTGTCGCGCTGACGTTGCGAACCGCGCGCTTTGCCCATTCCGGCATTGTCGAGGCACCGCGCGAGCTTGGCCTGCCGCAGGTTCCGATGGCTGAGTTCGCGATCCGGCTGCGCGCCGGCGCCGATGGCCCAGCAAGCGATCTGGCGGCACTCCTCGGCGGCAACCTGACGCAGTTCGGGGCCTTTGGCTGAACACGGACGTTGTTGGCTTTGGCGTTGTCTAAACGCAAAGAAAAAGCCGACCTTGCGCCCTTTTAACAAAGAAAAAGCCGACCTTGCGGTCGGCTTGGAGTAAGACGGGCCGAGGGGTTTGGGGGGACTTGGGGGGTGGCCCGTCGCACCAATAATGCCTGAACCCGATGATGGTTCCATGACTTCGAAAATTTTTTAAGAAATATTTGACGCTGTCCGTTGCCCGCGGGCCGCCAGCCAATCGCGGCCGGCATGGGCAAACACCGCGCAGAGCACGATGGCGCCCCCGACCAGGCTGGCCGCCGGCGAAATCTCGCCCAGGAACAGGAAGGCAAACAGGATCGCGAACGGCACTTCGGCCGAGCCGAGCAGCCCGGATTCGGCGGCCGGGATGAGCCGTGCGCCTTCCGTCCAGAGGATCGACGACAGCGCGAAAGATGCGCCGAAGGTGACAAGCAGGACGGCATCCCTTGGTGAGACCGCCAGCGGATCGGTGACGAACCAGCCGAGCAGGAACAAAAGGAAGGCCGATACCGCTCCGGCCCACACCACGGGCGTGTCGCGGAAGGCACGCACCATAATCATGTAGAGGCCGCTGCCGATGGTCATCAGCAGCGCCAGTCCGTCGCCGAACAGGTTGCCGGTGCCAAAACTGGACCAGACCATGATCGCCACGCCGCAAAGCGACACGGCAGCGGCGAGCATGGTCTGCATGCGGAAGGGTTCACGCGTCAGAGCCCAGGCCAGCAGCGCGGTGACGAAAGGTGCGGTGGCGTAGATGACGGTGACATTGGCGACGAAAGTGAATTTGAACGCCGAGATGAAGGCGATGCTGGCCAGCGCGCCTTCCACCGCCAGCAGCCAGCCGCGCCAGCCCAATCGCAGGCTCTCGCGCCCGCCGGAGCGGTGTCGCCGCCACAGCACATAGAGGCTGATCAGGATCGAACCGACAAAGCCGCGCCAGCAGATGATGGTCAGCGGATCGGCATGGATCGATTTTGTCAGCACGCCGGTCAACGCGAAGACGGCCGCCGAGCAAGACACCAGAACGATGCCCAGCGTGCGCTCGGCGACAGTGTCGGTGGTGCCTGTCACATCAGTCATGCCGTCAGCCTACGCCGCTCCCACCTGACATCGTAGCGTCAGCAGTGATGCGCATCACAGCCGCTTGCGGAAATGCTCGCCGCCGACGATTAGCAGCCCGGCGGCGACGATAAGGGCGGCACCCAGGAAGACTTCACGGCGCGGCACATCGCCCCAGATCGCAAAGCCGAGCGCGAACGCCCACAGCAGCGAGGTGTATTCGAGCGGCGCGAGGATCGAGGCCGGCGTGCGCTTCATGCCCTCGAAGAGGAGGTATTGCGCCAGACCGCCGAGCGCCCCGACGCTGGCGAGAAGCAGCAGCTGGGGCAGGTCCGGCGTGTGCCACCACCACAGCGCCGGCACTGCCGAAAACAGCAGGAAATAGAAATTGTTGAGGAGAAGCTGGATCATCGAGCGTTCGGCAAGCGCGGTCTTGCGCAGGAGCACGATGGCAATGCCCCACAGGAAGGCGGCTGTCAGCACCAGCAGCACCGGCACGGACAGGCCGAGATGGGTAGGATCACAGGCGACAAAGACACCGGCGAAGCCGATCAGGACCGCCAGCCAGCGCAGCATCGGCACCTTTTCGCCGAGCAGGAACACCGAAAGCACGGTGACGATGATCGGGGCCGCGTAATAGACGGTGGTCAGTTCGGCGAGCTGCAGGCTGCGTGCGGCGTTGTAGTAACAGAGCCAGGCGGCAAGCGTGAAGGCGCTGCGCACCAGCATCGGCCGCACGACCGGCGAGTGCACCGTGTCGGCAAACAGCGCTCGTCCGCCGATTGCTGCGCAGGCACCGAGAATGGTGATGCTGCGAAAGAACATGATCTGCCAGACAGTCATGCCGGTGACCAAGAGCTTGATCGAGGCATCCTGCGTCGAAAACAGGAGATAGGCCGCACCGGTCAAAAGGATCCCGGCGAGAACCCTTTCACGCGTTTCGAGAATGGCGACATCGGCCATAGGGTGCGGGACCAGTGTTGCAGGAAGCGACAGCAAGTGCTGTGAAGCGGTGCGAGCGGCCTGGAATGTCAGGCCCCGGCTCCAAGCTATACGGGCGAAAGTCGGCGCGGCGCTGCGCCAGCCCGGAGCTTGCGTTGGGGCAGAGGTTGATCGCGCGCGTTGTCGCGAAGCTTACTGCGTTGCCTGGTAGAGTTCCGAGGCGGCCTCTTTCAGAGCGCGTCGACCGTCGGGGCTGAAATACATCATATGCCCGCCCTCGATAACTTCGAGATGGATGGGCTTTGCATCGGCAAGCGACGGGATTTGATTCACCAGGTAGCGCGAGGCCAGATAAGGCGTAACCAGATCGGTGTAGCCGTTGACGATCACGACGCCGAGCGCGGGATTCAGCGAGCGTGCTCGCTGCAGGTCGTCCATTACCCCGGCATAGCCTTGGCGTGAGGCGCTCGTCCCGTAGTCCCAACCATGGCTGATTTCGTTATTGAGCAGGCGATAGCTGACATCGGTGCGGAAATTCAGTTCGTCGCGGGCGTAGCCGACGAAAGCCGAGGTCAAAGCCGGCACGCTGCGGTCGAGCACTGGATCCGGACCGACGACGCGGGCGCTTTCGGGCGCGATGTCGGCGGTGCCGATCATGGCGTCGTATGGGCTGAGCACCTTGCCGCTGTTGCGGGCGAACTCTCTTGCGAACAGGTCGGTCGGGATGCGGGCGGAGTTGCGCTGCACGAGATCGAGCGGCAGGCCGGTGATGTCGGCCACGCGCTGGCTCGCCAGTCGCCCGCCTTGCTCCAGCCCGCTGGTGAGCGCCGTCAGATAATCGCCTAGCGCATAATGTTCGACTTCGGCCAGCTTCTCCCGCAACGCATCGCCCTTGACGCCTTCGGCGCGTAGGCGCACGGCCGCCAGCGACGGCAATTCGAGCGCCCAATGCAACGGCTCGAATTCGTCGGGCCGCACCAGTGTGAACTCCAGCGCCGGTGAGATCAGCACGATGCCGTTCGGACTGATGCCGATATCCTCTTGCAATGTCCTGGCCAGAAGCGCCGCGCGGAAGCCGCCATAGCTTTCCCCGGCGAGGAACAGCGGCGAACCGGTGCGGCCGTTCTGCGCGAGATAGAGCCGGATGAACGCGCCTATCGAGCTGGCATCCTGATTGACGCCCCAGAAGTCGTGCGTGTCCTGGCCCGGTGCCTCGCGGCTGTATCCAGTTCCGACCGGATCGACGAAGACGAGGTCGGTCATGTCGAGCCAGCTGTCCGGATTGTCGATGAGCCTTTGCGGCGGGGGCAGGAATTCGCCACCGGCTCCCGTGGCGATCACGCGCGGACCAAGTGCGCCGATATGCAGATAGGCGGACGCTGCTCCAGGGCCGCCATTGAACACGAAGGTGATCGGTCGCTGCGGGTCCTTGGCCGCGCTTGCCGGTGGTTCCAGCGTATAGGCGACATAGAATATCGCGGCTGTGACGTCGCCTTTGCCGGAAAGCAGCGGCAAGGTGCCGGCCCTTGCCTGATAGTCCAGCTTGCGCCCGGCGAGGGTGATGGAATGCCTGGTGGTCTGCGGCGACGGCAGCAGGGACAGCACGCCGCCCGACGGCGCCGGACGCTCCGCCGTATCAGCCAGGACAGGCTGGGTAAAGGCGGCAAGCATCAGCAGGGCGATCAGTTTCAGCTTGAGCGACATGATGTCTCCGCGAGAACGACTCCCGCATAGGTATGGCCACGGCGGTCGAAGTCAAAGGGCATGGATAGGCGACGATTTTTGCTGCGGTTGTGACAAGCGCCCGATTTCGGACCATTATCACGGCACGAACAAATGGTCGGGAAGGGCAACAAAATGGACGCCACGGAACTGAAGGCCATGCAGGCCCCGCTGAAGCAGGCCTATCGCGACGATGCTTCGCAGGCGCTGATCACGTTGAAGGCAAGAGGCTCGATCGACGACCAGTCGGTGGCCTGCAAGGTGGAGACGGGGAGGGCCCTTGCGATTGCCGGATTGCACCCGGCGACCGGCGGCTCCGGTCTGGAGCTGTGCTCCGGCGACATGCTGCTCGAGGCCTTGGTTGCCTGCGCCGGCGTAACGCTGAAGGCGGTGGCGATGGCGCTCGAGTTCAAGCTCGGGGCCGCTACGGTTGAGGCCCAAGGCGACCTCGATTTTCGCGGCACGCTCGGTGTCGCCAAGGATGCGCCGGTCGGCTTCCGTGCCATCCGGCTCAATTTCAGTCTCGACACCGACGAGCCGCAGGAGCGTATCGATTCGCTGCTGAAGCTGACCGAGCGCTATTGCGTGGTGTTTCAGACCATCAACCAGAAACCTGAGCTGACGGTGAGCGCACGACGCTGAAGATCTCCCGCTTGAGGGGGAAATGTCGCCGAAGGCGACATAGGGGGATCGGAACGTCCTGACGCGACACCCTTGCCGGCGGAGGAGGTTAGCGCTCCACGCGCGGCGACCCCCTCTGGCCTGCCAGCCATCTCCCCGCTCATCACTGCGCGGACGGCTCTTCGGCATCGCCTTCGTCGGTGAAGGGCGAGGCGCTTGGGACGCATTGCACCGACCAGCCCTGCGGTGTCGGCTGCTTCTGATATTCGGTGATGGCGGCGGTGCACTGCTCGCGCTTGTCGAAGGTGCTGGGCAGCACGACCATGCCCCCCTGCGGGCCGGCGATTACCAGATACCAGACCAACGCTGCGGTCGTAGCCATGGGGATTTCCTTATTCTGCCCGAGAGGGCGCTTGTTGCGGGAGTCGCTGCGATCCTAACAACTCCGTGGAAATGACGAAAGCATGACCACGGAGCAGCCTTTGCGCTGGAGATCACAGCCGCGTGATGACAAGGCGGGCTCTGCTCCGGTTCTTGAGGGCTACCGCCTCAGTCGGTTGCAAAACAGTAGAACAGGCCGTCGCCGCCGGTGCCCTTCAGCGCCTCCTGGCCGCAGCCGCCGCGCGAGGCGTGCGAGGAATTCCAGGACTTTGCCGCAGCCGAATCGTCGAGCCCGGCGCGGTCGTGGTGGCCCATCATGGCAGCCCCTTCGGCGCCGCTCATCGTCCAGTCGCTGCAGGTCTGGTCGGCGATCTTGGTGCCATCGGGCTTGGAGCCGGTCAGCATGTCGTGACGGTTCGGTGTATCGCCACGGCCATTGACGGTCTCACCCTTCTCGGTGAGCGCGGTCTGCTTGGTGATGCCGTTGGCGTCGCTGTGCAGCGAGGCGACATCGTCGGCGATCTTCTCGCCCTTGGCGTTGAACCAGGGACCCTTGCCGATGCGATCCCGCGCGTCCTCGGTGCTGGTCGAGAGATAGGCGTGCCAGGTCTTGCCGGCGACACCGGTCGCATCGGCGAGCGAGGCGCAATGTGCGTCGGCGCCCTTCAGGCCACCGAGATCGCCGCCCTTGCCGGGGCCGGCGCTGGTGACGAAGAAACTCATCTTGGCATCTTGCGACAGGGCTGTGCCGGCAGTCGCCGCGAGGGCGGCCGCGGTGGCGGCAACGAGAAGAAGAAGTCTGCGCATATCGGTCCTCCGATTTCGAATATCCTACGTTCGAAGAACGTAGCCGGAGGCCTTTTTAATCCCTGAGATAGGCCACCTGAATGCGGGCAGCGGTTCTGGGAGCCGTCGAACGAGGGTGTAAATTTATTCCGGTTGCCTGTAGGCGACGAAGCGGTTGTGCTTTGCCTGGAAGATCAGCCCGGTCTCTTTCAGGTCCGGGCTTGCCAGCGGCACGATCCGTTTGGCGATCTCTGAGGGGTGCGGCAGTGTTGCCGGATCCTCGCCGGGAACGGCCTGCGCGCGCATGGCGGTGCGGGTGGCGCCGGGGTCGGCTGCGTTGACGCGCAGCGGCAGGCTTTGCGTCTCATGCGCCCAGGAGCGCATCATGGTCTCGACCGCTGCCTTCGACGCCGCGTACGGCGCCCAGAAGGCGCGTGCCGAATGCGCGGCGTTGGAGGAAAGCAAAATCGCGCGGCCGGCATCCGAAAGCCGCAGCAACGGGTCGACCGAGCGGATCAGCCGCCAGGTCGAGGTGACATTGATGGTCATCACCTTCTCGAAGGTCTTGGCTTCGACATGGCCGATCGGCGAGATGACACCGAGCACGCCGGCATTGGCGACCAGAATGTCGAGCTTGCCCCAGCGTTCGTGAATGGCGCCGCCCAGCCGGTCGATGCCGGCCATGTCGGCGAGGTCGAGCGGCACCAGCGTGGCCTGGCCGCCGGCCGCCTTGATATGGTCGTCGAGTTCTTCCAGCCCGCCGACCGTGCGCGCGACCGCGATCACATGCGCGCCGGCGGCGGCCAATTCCTTGGCGATGAAATAACCAATGCCGCGCGAGGCGCCGGTGACGACCGCGACGCGGCCGGTAAGGTCGAGGGTCATGCGAGAATGTCCGTGAGGTAGGTGCGAGACGCCCCCGAAGGCAAATGACGGCCTGGCAATCCTATGCCCCGCTGTTCGCCAGCAGCGACAGCGTGCGGACGTTGTCGTGGCCTTCGAAGTCGAGCAGGCGGGTCGGATACTGGCCGGTGAAGCAGGCGTCGCAGAATTGCGGCTGGTCGTTGTCGCGGCTGGCCTCGCCGACGGCGCGGTAGAGCCCATCGATCGAGAGGAAGCCGAGCGAATCGACGCGGATGAATTCGGCCATCTCCTCCACCGACATGCGCGATGCCAGGAGCTTCGACTTCTCCGGCGTGTCGACGCCGTAGAAGCACGAGGCGCTGGTCGGCGGCGAGGCGATACGCATGTGCACTTCCTTGGCGCCGGCATCGCGCACCATCTGCACGATCTTCTGGCTGGTGGTGCCGCGCACGATGCTGTCGTCGACCAGCACGACGCGCTTGCCCTCGATCATGCGGCGGTTGGCGTTGTGCTTCAGCTTGACGCCCATGTGGCGGATCGAATCGCCGGGCTGGATGAAGGTGCGGCCGACATAGTGGTTGCGGATGATACCGAGCTCGAACGGGATGCCGGCCGCCTGGCTGAAGCCGATCGCCGCCGGCGTGCCCGAATCCGGCACCGGCACGACGATGTCGGCGTCGACCGGATTTTCCTGCGCCAGTTCGGCGCCGATGCGCTTGCGCACCTCATAGACGTTGCGGCCTTCGACCGAGGAATCCGGCCGAGCGAAATAGACATATTCGAAGATGCAGAAGCGGGTCTTCTGCGGCTCGAACGGAAACAGGCTTTCGATGCCCTTGGAGGTGACGACGACCATTTCGCCCGGTTTCAGGTCGCGCACGAAACGCGCGCCGATAATGTCGAGCGCGCAGGTCTCGGAGGCCAGGATCCAGGCACCGTCGAGATCGCCGAGCACCAACGGCCTGATGCCGAGCGGGTCGCGGCAGCCGATCATCTTCTTGGCGGTCATCGCCACCAGCGAAAAGGCGCCCTCGACCTGCCGCACCGCATCGATGAAGCGCGAGTTGAGGTCGCGCTCCTTGCTGGTCGCCACCAGATGGAGGAGCGTTTCGGTGTCGGAGGTGGAGGAGAAGATCGCGCCCTGTTTCTGCAGCGCGCGCTGCACCGTCATGGCGTTGGTCAAATTGCCGTTGTGGGCGACGGCGAAACCGCCATCGGCGAGTTCGGCAAAGAAGGGCTGGATGTTGCGCATGCCGGCGCCGCCGGTTGTGGCGTAGCGCGTATGGCCGATGGCGCGGTTGCCTTGCAGGCTGTCGATGACGCGCTGTTTGGTGAAGGTGTCGCCGATCAGGCCGACATGGCGTTCGACATGGAACTGGGTGCCGTCGTAGGAAACGATGCCGGCCGCTTCCTGGCCGCGATGCTGCAGCGCATGCAGGCCGAGCGTGACGATGGCCGCTGCGTCCTGCCGGCCGAAAATGCCGAACACACCGCACTCGTCATGGAAATGGTCGTCGGCCTCGGCGGAAAGCACGTCGTCTGCGTCTGCCATCTTAAGCTCCGCTAAAATCGCCATATAGAGCGGGTTCGCGTCGAAAGCAACGCGCGCCGTGCAGTCGTTCACACCATCGTCGGTCCTGACGCCCGTTTCGGGCGTCAGTTTGCAGGCGCTGCCGGTGCCGGCTTGGCCATGTTGTCGGCAGGAGCGGCGTCGTTGTCGTCGGGCGCTGGCGCATTGGCGTCGTCGCCGCCGGCAGGCGCATCCGCTGCCGGCGCGTCCGGGGCTGCCGGCGTCTCGGCGGCCGGCTGATTCGGATTGAGCTTCTTGAGGATGGCGTTTTCCGGATCCTCCGGCAGCAGGCTCTCGAGCTTGGCGCCGATCTGCTCCAGCAGCGGCCGCGACTTGGCTTCCGTCACCCAGGCCGGTGCCTTGGCGCCGGCCAGCCAATTGAAGAACAGCAACGCGACAGCGACGACCAGTATGCCGCGCGCGGCGCCGTAGAGGAAACCGAGCGTGCGGTCGAGCGCGCCGATCCGGGAATCGATGATCCAGTCGGCGAGCTTCATGGTGATGACCGAAACGACGATCAGCGCGATGATGAAGACGACACCGGCGGAGGCCGCCATGGCGATCTTTTCGTTGTCGATGTAGGGCTTCAGATAGGGCAGGACCGGCTTGTAGAAGAAGAAAGCCGCCGCGGCGGCCGCCGCCCACGATACGACCGAAAGGACTTCGCGCGAAAAGCCGCGAACCATGGCGAGCATCGCCGAGACCAGGGTGAAGCCGACGAGAATTCCGTCAAGCAGCGTAATCGGCATGTCTTTCGCCCCACTCCGATCTCTTTTTCACGGCTCGACGAGCCGCGTCATTCTTCGTCGTCCACACGGCTTCGGCGTGAGCCGGCTATGCGTGCCACGAGGTCGGCAAGCTCGGTGGGCTGGAAAGCGCCGGCCCCGATCCCCCCAGCAAGTTCCTCGCTGCCCAAGGGCAGAACCGCGCTACCAAAACCCAGCTTTTCGGCTTCCTTGAGGCGCTGCTGCGCATGCGCAACCGGCCTCACTGCGCCCGAAAGGCTGATTTCGCCGAAATAGACGCAATCCGCGGGAAGGGCAAGACCGGTGAGTGAGGAAACCAGTGCGGCTGCGACCGCGAGGTCGGCGGCCGGCTCGCTGATGCGGTAGCCGCCGGCGACGTTGAGATAGACATCATGGGTGCCGAAGCGCACGCCGCAATGGGCTTCCAGCACTGCCAGGATCATCGACAGACGCGCGCCGTCCCAGCCGACCACCGCCCGGCGCGGCGTGCCGAGCGAGGAGGGCGCGACAAGCGCCTGGATCTCGACCAGGACGGGCCTGGTGCCTTCCATGCCGGCGAAAACGGCAGCCCCCGGGGATTTCGCATGCCGTTCGCCCAGGAACAGCTCCGACGGGTTGGCGACCTCGCGCAAGCCCTTGTCCGACATTTCGAAGACGCCGATCTCGTCGGTCGGTCCAAAGCGGTTCTTCACCGTGCGCAGGATGCGGTAGTGGTGGCCGCCTTCGCCCTCGAAATAGAGCACGCCATCGACCATGTGCTCGACGACGCGCGGGCCGGCGATCTGGCCTTCCTTGGTGACATGGCCGACAAGGACGATCGCCGCACCCGTCGACTTCGCATAGCGGATCATCGCCTGGGCGGAAGCGCGCACCTGGGTAACGGTGCCAGGCGCGGAATCGGCAAGATCGGTCCATAGTGTCTGGATCGAATCGAGAATGACCAGATCCGGCCGCTTGCCGTCGGCGATCGTGGCGAGAATGTCCTCGACATTGGTTTCGGCGGCCAGCTCCACCGCAGTGTCGGCAACACCCAACCGCTGCGCTCGCAGCCTGATCTGGGCGACTGCCTCCTCGCCCGAGACATAGACGATGCGGTGGCCCCGGGACGCAAGTGCCGCGGCAGCCTGGGTAAGAAGCGTCGATTTGCCGATGCCGGGATCGCCGCCGACCAGCAGCGCCGAGCCGCGCACGAAACCGCCGCCGGTGGCGCGGTCGAGCTCGCCGATGCCCGAGACGATGCGCGGCGCGTCCTCTATGTCGCCTGAAAGCGTGGTCAGCACCACCGCGCGGCCCTTGCGGGCATTGCGCGTGTTGGCCGGACCGGAACCGATGCCGCCGGAGGTGCCTTCCTCGACCAGCGTGTTCCACTCCCCGCAGGCGTCGCATTTGCCGGCCCAGCGCTGATGCACCGAGCCGCAATTCTGGCAGATGAACTGGACGCGCGATTTAGCCATGGAGCCGCGCCGGTTTTGGGGAAAATGCAAACGACAGGCAGGCCGGCGGGACAGCGCCCCCCTCTGGCCTGCCGGCCATCTCCCCTACGAGGGGGGAGATCGAATTGCGTGTCGGATTTCGCCAGCTTTCAGCGTTGTAGAAATGAGCGCCGGCATGGGCGACAGCCGATCTCCCCCCTTGTGGGGGAGATGGCCGGCAGGCCAGAGGGGGGCGCCGTAGAGCGCCTTGGTTCCCTATTTCTGTTGCGACCGCTGGCAAGAGGCTACTCAAACCTCTCCGCGATATGGTGTTCCTCGGCAAGGTCGGAGAAGCGGGTGAATTCGCCGTGGAAGGCGAGCGTTACCGAGCCCGTCGGGCCGTGGCGCTGCTTGGCCACGATCACCTCGGCCTTGCCGCGCATCTCGTTCATCTCGTTTTCCCACTTGACGTATTCTTCCGTGCCGAGCTTCGGCTCGCGGTTCTTGAGGTAATACTCTTCGCGATAGACGAATATCACGACGTCGGCGTCCTGCTCGATCGAACCGGATTCACGCAAGTCCGAAAGCTGCGGGCGCTTGTCGTCACGGCTTTCGACCTGGCGCGAGAGCTGCGACAGCGCGATGATCGGCACGGCCAGTTCCTTGGCCAGTGCCTTCAGGCCGGTGGTGATCTCGGTGATTTCCTGCACGCGGTTCTGCGAAGACTTGGCGCTCGAACCCTGCATCAGCTGGATATAGTCGATGACGATCAGGTCAAGGCCGCGCTGGCGTTTCAGCCGCCGGGCACGGGCCGAGAGCTGGGCGATCGAGATACCACCGGTCTGGTCGATGAACAGCGGGATCTTCTGCATGGTCTGCGAACAGGCGACCAGCTTCTCGAAGTCCATTTCGGTGATTTCACCGCGGCGGATCTTCGAGGAAGAGATTTCCGTCTGTTCGGAAATGATGCGGGTGGCGAGCTGTTCTGACGACATTTCGAGCGAGAAGAAGCCGACGACGCCGCCATTGGCCGCCTTGAACGAGCCATCGGCCTGCTGCGCCGGCTCATACATCTCGGCGATGTTGAAGGCGATGTTGGTGGCGAGCGACGTCTTGCCCATGCCTGGACGACCGGCGATGATGATCAGATCGGACGCCTGCAGGCCGCCCATGCGGCGGTCGAGATCGCGCATGCCGGTGGCAAGGCCCGACAGATGGCCGTCGCGCATATAGGCGGCGTTGGCCATGTCGACCGCGGTCTTGACCGCGTCTGTGAAGCTCTCGAAGCCGCCATCGTAGCGTCCGGTTTCGGCCAATTCGAAAAGGCGGCGTTCGGCATCCTCGATCTGCTCGGATGGCGACATGTCGACCGGCGCGTCATAGGCGATGTTGACCATGTCCTCGCCGACGGTGATCAATGCCCGGCGCGTCGCCAGATCGTAGATGGCGCGGCCATAGTCGGTGGCGTTGACGACGGTGACGGCCTCGACCGCCAGCCGCACGACATATTGCGCCACTGTCATGTCGCCGACCTTCTCGTCGGCCGGCAGGAAGGTCTTCAAGGTGATCGGCGTCGCCACCTTGCCCATGCGGATGAGCTCGGCCGCGACATCGAAGATCTTGCGGTGCAAGGGTTCGTAGAAATGGCCGGACTTCAGGAAGTCGGAGACACGATAGAAGGCATCGTTGTTGACGAGGATCGCACCAAGCAGCGCCTGCTCGGCCTCGATGTTGTTGGGCGATTCGCGATATAGCGGTTGCTCCGCCACGCCGAATTTTCGTGCTGCCTCTGCCATGATATCCCCGATGTCGATCCCGGCTTCTCGATATCAGAACGAGACGAATCGATGCTGACCTTTCTGCATCATCGCATGACCAACCAGCCTTGATGCCCGTTGTTCACAGGCTCGGCGAACCGTCCACAGGAGAGTGCTTCCAAGCCCCGATTCCGATTGACTCGGAAAGGCGCAGTCCCTACCCGAGTCGTTGGAACAGATCAAGAACAATCTTGGCGATCAGGCGCCTCCTTCGTCCAGCGTATCGCCCCAGTCCAGGCGCCGTGCCGCCTTGAACAGATCACCGTCGCGTTTGGTCAACAGTTTTTCGCCGGCGCTGCCGTCCGTTTCGCAAAGCTTGAGCAGAACCTTGCCCGAGCCGGATTTCGGCGGTGCGATGACCCGCGCGGCACGCGCGGCGGCCGGTTGGCGCGAGGCGGCGACAAAAATGAACTTCTCGTCTTCCCACGGCACTTCCGCCTCCTTGGCCAGCCGGTGCAGGCGCGAGCGGGCGACGCGGCGGGAAAAGTGGCACCAGTCGGGCGGGGCGAGCGGGCAAGGCGCCTCATGCGGACAAGGCGCCAGCAGATGCGCGCCCGCCGCGATCAACCGCGCGCGCACCGCCAGGATTCGCTGCCAGCCGGCAGGCGTGCCCGGCTCGACCACGAGCAGCGTGTCGGCCGTGAGGTGCCAAAGCCGGTCGACAAGCTTCGGCAGCGATGCCGGAATGATCTCGTCCAGCACATAGGTACACGTCACCAGCTCGGCCGGCTCGAGATCGGCGAGGTCGATGGTGGCGTCGCCGGCCAGCCATTTGGTCCGGGCAGCGACTGCGCCGGCGGCGAGCGTCTCGCCGACCTTGCGTGCCGCCGCACTGGCTTCGAGGAGCACCGCCTGTTCGAGATCGGGCCAGAGGTCCATCGTGGCCCAAAGCACCGTACCAGGCCCGGCACCGATATCGAGCAGGGATTTTGGAACGAAATCAGGCCGGGCTTCATTCAGCGCATCGAGGCTGGCGCGGACCGCGGCATAGGTCGCTGGCAGCCGCGTCGCGAGATAAGCGTGCACAGCCAAATCCTGCGCCATGTGCAGGCGGCCGTCGCGCAACTCGGCACGGTAGCGGTCGGAAAGTGTTTTTGCCGCTTGCTTCAGGGTCGCGAGCGGAACGTTTTCAAGCAGGCGCTCGACCCCTTGGCGAAGTGGCGCTGGCAATTCCATGGTCAGGCTCCGCGCGGTGCGAGCAGGATGACCGAGGCTCCGGCCATGCAGAGGACCGCGCCGGCAAGATCCCAGCGGTCGGGCCGCACGCCTTCCACCAGCCACAGCCAGGCGAGCGACGCGGTGATGTAGATGCCGCCATAGGCGGCATAGGCACGGCCCGCCGCATTGATGTCGACCAGTGCCAGGAGCCAGGCGAACAGGACGAGCGAGACGAAGCCCGGTGCCAGCCAGAGCGGCGACTTTTCCAGCCGCCACCATGCCCATACCGAAAAGCAGCCGGCGATCTCGGCCAGGGCCGCGGCAACATAAAGGAGATAGCTCATGAAAAAGGCCTCGCGACGATCACGAGGCCTTTTTCAGGGCAGGGGCGTGCGAAGGCAAGCGCCAATGGCGAAAGCGTACGGACGTTCCCGTTTCTATTCCGCCACCTTGCGGCGACGGGCAGGCTTGGCGGGCTTCTCGACGGGAGCCGCCTCGCGGCGGCCCAGGTCGCGCATTTCCAGCGCCTTTTCGCATTTGGCCATATAGTCTCGGGTCATCGGCAGCGTGTCGTTCTTCTTGGTGATCTGGAACTGGAAGATGACCAGGTCCTGCCAGCGGAAGGCGGCTTCCGAGGCGGCCAGATAGAATTCCCACATGCGGCAGAAGCGTTCGTCGTAGATCGCCTTGGCCTTGTCGCGGTTGGCGGCGAAGCGCTGGCCCCAGTGCTTCAGCGTATCGGCATAGTGGAGCCGCAGGATCTCGACGTCGGTGACCACGAGGCCGGATTTCTCGATCGCCGGCAGCACCTCCGACATTGCCGGAATGTAGCCGCCCGGGAAAATGTACTTGCGAATGAAGGCGCTGGTCGCCCACGGCACACCGGAGCGGCCGATCGTGTGCAGCAGCATGACGCCATCGGGCTTCAACAGTGTCGCGGACTTGTCGAAGAAGGTGCGGTAGTGGTTGACGCCGACATGTTCGAACATGCCGACCGAAACGATGCGGTCGAAACGCTCGTTGAGCTCGCGATAGTCCTTCAGCTCGAAATGGACGTGGTTTTCCAGCCCCTGCGCGTGCGCCCGGTCGGTGGCCACGCCATGCTGTTCGGTCGACAGCGTCACGCCCTGCACGTCGACGTCGAAAGCCTTGGCGAGATAGAGGCCAAGCCCGCCCCAGCCGGAGCCGATGTCGAGAACCGTCTGGCCGGCCTTCAGCCTGAGCTTGGCGGCGATGTGGCGCTTCTTGGCGGCCTGCGCCTCGTCGAGCGTCATGTCCGGCTGTTCGAAATAGGCGCAGGAATACTGCATGTCCTCGTCGAGGAAGAGCCGGTAGAGATCGCCCGACAGATCGTAATGGCGCTGCACGTTGCGGCGCGAGCGCGAGGCGGTGTTGATCTGCTGCAGGCGGCGGAAGGCGTGGCGCAGGCCTTCGATGGCTTTCGACCAGGTCGCGTCGATGCCGCCGCTGCCCATGTTCTGGAAGGCAATGCGCATCACACCGAGCACGCCGCCGTCGAGAATGTCGAGTTCGCCATCCATGTAGGATTCAGGCACCGCCAGCATCGGATCGAACGTGATGGCGCGTTCGGCATGTCGGGTCTTGATGTGCAGATGCACCGGCTCGCCGCTGCCGTCGCCGAACACGAATGTCGAGCCCTGTGGCCCGGTCACTTTGAGACTGCCGGTGCGAACCAGGCGATCGAGAACGCGCTTCAAGAGAATATTCATGCCTAATGTCCCCAGGGTGCCTTACGCATGGCCCGAAAACCGCAATCGACTTTCGGACAGGATTATGCGCCGAACTCCAATTCCACAACGTCCTTTGCGCGTCCAAAGGACGCGCGACGATCTAGTCTGCAACAATATATGGGGACCCGGAAAGTTCCTTTTGGCACAAAAAAGCCCGGGCGAGAGGCCCGGGCGTTGGTCCACAAAGGACGGATAACGGCAATGTGATCGGAGCTTGGCTCCAACCCCTTGCGAGGATAAGATCAGGCGTTGTCTTCGCCGCCTTCGAACTCGGCGTTCGGATCGAAGAAGTTTTCCGGCCGGGCGTTGTCGTTGATGTCGTCGCCATAAATGGCTTCTGCAGTGGTCAGCGTCTCGCCCTTGGCCTGGCGTTCGGCTTCGTCGGCCGTGCGGGCGATGTTGAGCGTGATCGTGACTTCGACTTCCGGATGCAGCGCGATCGCCACATTGGTGACGCCGATGGTCTTGATCGGCTGGTTGAGCTGGATCTGGTTGCGGTTGACCGTGAAACCTTCCGCCGTCAGCAGGTCGGCGATATCGCGCGTCGACACCGAACCGTAGAGCTGGCCGGTCTCGCCGGCCGAGCGGACGGCGATGAAGCTCTTGCCGTCGAGCTTTTCGGCAACCTGGGCGGCTTCCGACTTACGCTCGAGGTTGCGGGCCTCGAGCTGGGCGCGCTGGCCTTCGAACTTCTTCTTGTTGGCCTCGTTGGCGCGCAGCGCCTTGCCCTGCGGCAAGAGGAAATTGCGGGCAAAGCCGTCCTTGACCTTGACGGTATCACCCATCTGACCGAGGCGGGAAACGCGTTCGAGAAGAATGACTTCCATGGTTTTTTTCCTTTCAGTTTGGCATCGATCTCGGGATCGTTGCCGATTCTTGGGAACAGGTCAGGAAGCAAAGGGGCGTTGCCGCCGGTGTCGCTGTCCTGCCTGTCGGCAGTTAGAGGCTTTGGCCTCAACCCGGGATTTCCTGCATGTCGCCCAAAAGTGGTTTCCCGGTTTTGGGACAACGACATGCATCGTCAAGACACTCCAGCGGCGCCCGTCGCCGTGGAGAAAAGCGGGCGACAAAGCCGCCCGCTCGGAGAAATTTTAGCGGACCACGTAAGGCAGCAGGCCGAGGAAGCGGGCGCGCTTGATCGCCTTGGCGAGCTCACGCTGCTTCTTCTGGCTGACCGCGGTGATGCGCGACGGCACGATCTTGCCGCGCTCGGAAATGTAGCGCTGCAGGAGACGCACGTCCTTGTAGTCGATCTTTGGCGCGTTGGCGCCGGAGAACGGGCAGGTCTTGCGGCGACGGTGGAACGGGCGCCGGGTCGGGATCTGGTTGATGTCGACCATTATTCTGCACCCCGTTCAAGGCCTTCGCGCGGACGGCGCGGACCACGCTCGCCACCGGCATCGCCGAAGCTGCGCGGCGGACGGTCGCCGCGATCGCGGTCGCCGAACGAACGCGGGCCACGGTCACCACGGTCGCGGTCGCCGAAGCCACCGCGCTCCGAGCGCTCTTCGCGCTTCTGCATCATCGCCGAGGGGCCTTCCTCATGCGCCTCGACCTTGATGGTCAGGAAGCGCAGCACGTCCTCGGACAGGCCCATCTGGCGCTCCATCTCGTTGAGCGCTGCCGGCGGGCAGGTGAGGTCCATCAGCGTGTAGTATGCCTTCCGGTTCTTGTTGACCCGGTAGGTGAGGGACTTCAGTCCCCAGTTCTCGACCCGGCCGACCGACCCGCCATTTGCTGCGATGACGCCCTTGTACTGTTCGACAAGCGCATCGACCTGCTGCTGCGAGAGGTCCTGCCGGGCAAGAAACACATGTTCGTAAAGAGCCATTATGTCTTCGCCTTTCTTCGTTTCTCTCCCGGTTCCCGGCGGCAAAAGCCTCTGCAACTTCTCTGACCCGGATCCCTTGAGGGGCGGGGAAGAAAGGAGCATGACGAGACGGTCGAGAGCGGAGACACGGGAGGCGGAAGCACTTCTGGCTTCACGCGAAGGTTTGAGAAAACCTCCGGCCCTCCGTTCAGCCCCCAGCTAGGACCGGCAGATTGCGGGCGTCTATATAGCAATCCGCAGGGAAGGCAAGGGCGGGCGACGTTCGCGATGTCGCAGGGGGGGCCTGTGGCGCAAGGGGGGCGATGTCGTGGCGGAAGATCAAATGGCGACAACCGCAAGACTTTGCGACTTCCCCGCAGCGGCAAGCATTTCCGGGGATAAGATGCTTCTCAGGAGAGCAGATCGCCAACAGGTTCTCGAAGCTGCAACTGACGAATTGAGTGTTCGATCCCTCAGAGGGATTGCCAGGCTCAACTCATGTGGGCGACGACCTTGTCGACCGTTTCGGGGAAGAAGTCCGGCGCCGCGTGCCGCTTGCCGAACATCATGTCATATTGCAGCAGGCGGAAGTCGCGGATCGCCGGGTCGATGTCCTTCTGCCGCGCCCAGTCGGGCGTGGCTTCCCCGGCCGGTGTCAGCAACAGGTTGCGGTCGACGACGCGGTAGCGTTCGCGCATCTCGCCCAGGAAGCCCGTGTAGTAGGGATGGGTGATGCCGGCCGTTTTCAGGATATGATAAGGCAGGAAGGCGGGGCTGACCGCACCCAGGTCCTCGGCCGGACCGGTGCGGTTCGACCAGATGACCAGCGGCGTCTCGTGATGCTGAAGGGCATCCTGCGGTGACGCCTCCTTGCGCGGCGCGACATTGTCCTTGAGGAAGCCGGTTTCGACGTAAACCGGGCCCAGCGGCGGCAGATGGTCGCCGAAGAAGGCGATCACCGTGGGACGGGAGCGCTTCTTTGCCCATTCGACGAGGCGCTCGAGACCGCGATCGGCATCCGCGGATCCCTCCGCATAGCTCAGCAGCGATTCACGCGCCCACTGGCTGATCGGCGCCTGCACCTTGTGGGTGGGGTTGTAGTAGCGGTTCGGCTCGTAGGGACCATGGTTCTGCAGGCTGACCGCGAAGAAGAACACCGGCTGCTCGCTGGCGTCGGCTTCGCGGATGATCTCGTCGGTCATCGCCGCATCCGATGCCAGCGGTCCGCGCTTCTCCATCGGCGGCAGCGTCTCTTCAGACTTGAAGTCGTTGAAGCCGAAATCGGCGTACACCGCGCCACGGTTCCAGAACCAGTTGGTGCCTGGATGTATGGCACGCGCCTGATAACCCTCGCTCTTCAGGAAGGTTGCCATCGACGGCGTCGGGGTGCGCACATATTGCTGGTAGGGGATGCTGCCGGCCGGCAGGAAGGCATTCGAGAAGCCGGTCAGCGCTTCGAACTCGATATTGGCGGTCATGCCGCCGAATTCGGGCGAGAACATATAGCCCGAGCGCAACGCCCGCACATTGGGAATGGGGTCCGGCGTGATGGTTACCCCGGGCAGTTTGGTCGGATCCCAGAACGATTCGCTCATGACGACGATGATGTCCGGTTTCTCGGCGGGCACGGAGGCTGTCACCGCTGGCCTCTCGATCGCTGCGATCGCCTTGTCGGAATAGCCGGCCGGCGCCGAGACATGCGCCATCGGCACGTTGAGCGCGAAGGCGAGCGCAAAGCCGTTGGAGGCGTAGTTTTCCTTCTGGTCCCACATGATCGGAATGATCTGCAGCCGGTCCCTGGTCCACGAGAAGGTGGCGTAGTCCATGATTGAGACAAAGAAGGCGAGCAGCGGAACCGCCAGCGTCAGCCGGGCGAGGCGGCCCTTTCGGCTGAGTGCGAGGACCTTGCGGCGCCACAGCCGCCAGCCATAGACGAGCAGCGACAGGCCGGCGACGATGCCGACGACCATGGCGAGCGCGGTCATTGGCCGGTCGCGCACCAGCAATGGCAGCAGGGCGACGATCTGGCGGGCGTAGAGGAAATCCNATCGCCGAGATAATGCGACTTCTGATGGCCGACAAAGGCTAAAGACAGGGTCAGCGGAGCCACGATCATCAGGCTCTGGTGGCTACGGCCGAGCACGGCGTCGAGGCCGATCAGGATCAGGGCGAACACGACGATCGTGGTCCAGCCCGGCTTGAGCGGCTGCAGGAAGAAAGAGACGGTGCCGGCGAAATCACCGCGCACGATCAGTTCGACGGCGAACACCAGGATGGCCGCGATCGCTAGGCTGATCAGCCCGTAACGGACAACCGGCCATCTCCGGCCCGGCAGGTAGCCGGTGGACGGATCGTCTTCCAGGAATTGCGGCACGGCTTTACCGCTACGTTTCGAACTCTTTGTCACTTCAACTTCCCCACCCAGCGACAAACACGTCACTCGATTGTCATATAATTGTCACGCAAAGCTAGCGCCTGTGGCGGAAATAAGAAGAGCCAGCAAACGATTCGTGAGCGGTTTTCATCAGGAGTGATCGCCAAAAAGCCTTTGGGAACAGGCACTCGGCGGTTGACGAAGCCGCCCGGCAGGGGCGAACTGGACTTGACTTGGCGGCCTGCCTTGCGTCACAGGCAAGAAAAACCCGCCTATCAGGCAAGCAAAACCAGCCCTTGGGAGCCTCGCATGGCCGTCGCATTCACCTTTCCGGGACAAGGCAGCCAGGCTGTCGGCATGGGCAAGGATCTCGCCGATAGCTTTCCCGAGGCGCGCAGGGTCTTCCAGGAAGTCGACGACGCGCTCGGCGAAAACCTGTCGAAGCTGATCTGGGAAGGTCCCGAAGAGGCCTTAACGTTGACGGCCAACGCACAGCCGGCGCTGATGGCGGTATCGCTGGCGGCCATCAGGGCGCTGGAATCGCGTGGGTTCTCGCTGAAGGACAAGGTCGCCTATGTCGCCGGCCATTCGCTGGGCGAATATTCGGCGCTGGCCGCCGCGGGCTTCGTTTCCGTTGGCGATGCCGCGCGGCTGCTGCGCATTCGCGGCAACGCCATGCAGGCGGCGGTACCTCCCGGGAAGGGCGCCATGGCGGCGATCATCGGACTGGAGCAGGCGGATGTCGAAGCTGCCTGCGCTGAAGCGGCCAAAGGATCTGTCTGCCAGGTCGCCAACGACAATGGCGGCGGCCAATTGGTCATCTCCGGCGCCAAGGCCGCGGTAGAACTGGCCGCCAGGCTTTGCACCGAAAAGGGCGCCAAGCGGGCGCTGATGCTGCAGGTCTCGGCACCTTTCCACTCGGAGTTGATGACGCCGGCCGCGGAGATCATGCGCGACGCGCTCGCCAAAGTGGCCAAGGCCGCACCGGTGGTTCCGATCGTCTCGAACGTCACAGTCACCCCGACGAGCGCCCCGGACGAGATTTCGCGGCGCCTGGTCGAGCAGGTGGTCGCCCGCGTGCGCTGGCGCGAGACCGTCGAATGGTTCGGCGCCAGCGGCGTCACCGCGCTCTACGAGATCGGCGCCGGCAAGGTGCTGTCGGGGCTGGCGCGGCGCATCAACCGCGACATCGCCACCGCGTCGGTGGGGAGTTCCGCCGAGGTCGAAACAGCACGAGCGGCACTCGTATAATCGGATGCCATTTGACCCCACCCGTGCGAAGGGTGTCCTCTTCTCAATCAGGAGACAAAAATGTTCGAATTGACCGGCCGCAAGGCGCTCGTTACCGGGGCATCGGGAGGCATCGGCGAGGCGATCGCCAGGGTGCTGCATGCGCAGGGCGCCATTGTCGGCCTGCATGGCACGCGCATCGAGAAGTTGGAGACGCTGGCCAACGAACTTGGCGACCGGGTCAAGCTGTTTCCGGCCAATCTGTCGAACCGCGACGAGGTCAAGGCGCTCGGCCAGAAGGCGGAAGCCGATCTGGAAGGTGTCGACATCCTGGTCAACAATGCCGGCATCACCAAGGACGGCCTGTTCGTGCGCATGTCGGACGCCGATTGGGACAGCGTGCTCGAGGTCAATCTGACCGCGGTTTTCCGGCTCACTCGCGAACTCACCCATCCGATGATGCGCCGGCGCCATGGCCGCATCATCAACATCACCTCGGTGGTCGGCGTGACCGGCAATCCCGGCCAGACCAATTACTGCGCCTCGAAGGCCGGCATGATCGGTTTCTCCAAGTCGCTGGCGCAGGAGATCGCCACCCGCAACATCACCGTCAACTGTGTCGCCCCCGGCTTCATCGAATCGGCAATGACCGACAAGCTCAACGACAAGCAGAAAGAGGCGATCATGGCGGCCATCCCGACGCGCCGCATGGGCACCAGCGTTGAAGTCGCATCCGCGGTCGCCTATCTCGCCTCCAACGAAGCAGCTTACGTCACCGGCCAGACCGTCCACGTCAATGGCGGCATGGCGATGATCTGAACGAGGCCCGGCGGCAACGCTGCCGGGTTGTGAAAAGAGACCATTTCGCCTTGGACCTCAGCTATTTTTCGTGTAATGCGGCCCGCAACCCGGCGGTTCGGGCAAAAACCGGTCCGTGGCCGTTGCGTTTCCGGCAGGACCATCTTTCAGCTTGATTAGCGGCATTCTGCCCGCTAACGAAGACAGACAAACAAAAGACGAGGATGCCCAAATGAGTGACACCGCAGAGCGCGTCAAGAAGATCGTCATCGAACACCTTGGCGTCGATGCCGACAAAGTGACGGAGCAGGCGAGCTTCATCGACGATCTGGGCGCCGACAGCCTCGACACGGTCGAACTCGTCATGGCGTTCGAAGAAGAATTCGGCGTCGAGATTCCCGACGACGCGGCCGAGACCATCCTGACCGTCGGCGACGCGGTGAAGTACATCGACAAGGCTTCGGCCTGACACTTTCCGCAGTCACCACCGGGGAGGACCTGCGATGAGGCGTGTCGTCGTCACCGGCCTTGGGTTGTTGTCACCGTTCGGCATGGGCTTCGAGCACAGCTGGAAGGAACTTCTGACCGGCCGCAGCGCCGCCAAGCGCATCACCGAGTTCGAGGTGGAGGATCTTGCCTGCAAGATCGCCCACGTCGTTCCGCGTGGCGACGGCAGCAATGCCACCTTCAATCCCGAGGCCGTGCTCGAGCCGAAGGAACTGCGCAAGATCGGCGACTTCATCCTGTACGGGATTGCCGCCGCCGACGAGGCGCTGAAGGATTCCGGCTGGGAACCCAAAACCCATGAAGAGCAGTGCGCCACCGGCGTTCTGATAGGTTCCGGCATCGGTGGTATCGAGGGCATCGCCGAGAACGCGATGATCCTCAAGGAGCGCGGTCCGCGCCGCATCAGCCCTTTCTTCATCCCCGGCCAGATCATCAATCTGGTCTCCGGCCAGGTTTCGATCCGGCACGGGCTGAAGGGCCCGAACCATGCCGTCGTCACTGCCTGCTCGACCGGCGCGCACGCCATCGGCGACGCTGCCCGGCTGATCATGTGGGGCGATGCCGACGTCATGGTCGCCGGCGGTGCCGAAGCGCCGGTGACGCGGCTGTCGATCGCCGGCTTCGCCGCATGCCGGGCGCTGTCGACCGAGCACAATGATACGCCACAGACTGCATCGCGCCCCTACGACCGCGACCGTGACGGCTTCGTCATGGGCGAGGGCGCCGGCGTCGTCGTGCTGGAGGAGCTGGAGCACGCCAAGGCGCGCGGCGCCAAGATCTATGCCGAGGTTACCGGCTATGGCCTGACCGGCGATGCCCATCACATCACCGCGCCCGCCGAGGACGGTGACGGCGCCTTCCGTTGCATGACGGCGGCCCTGAACCGGGCCAAGCTGACGCCTGCCGATGTCGATTACATCAACGCCCACGGCACCTCGACCATGGCCGACACGATCGAGCTCGGCGCCGTCGAGCGGCTTGTCGGCAATGCCGCGTCCAAGATTTCGATGTCGTCGACCAAATCGTCGATCGGCCATCTCCTGGGGGCGGCGGGCGCCGCCGAAGCGATCTTCTCGATCCTCGCGATCAGGGACAATGTCGCACCGGCGACCATCAACCTCGACAACCCCGAACGCGAAACCGCGATCGACCTGGTGCCGAACAAGCCTCGCTCCCGCCAGATCGACGTCGCGCTGTCCAATTCCTTTGGCTTCGGCGGCACCAACGCATCGCTCGTGTTCCAGCGCTACAATGGCTGATCGTCCGGTTGCCGGGCGATGCTTTGACGTATCGTCAATTTTGCCATATTCGCCCCTACTCTGCCGCAGGGGATTCGTTGAGAGATCAAACGGTAGGGCGAAATGAACACAAATCCGGCAGGCAACGGAGAATTCGGGCAACGACCGGCGAGCACTGGGCCGATCGTGCCGAAGACAGCCAGCGAAGCCTTGCGGCCTGAAGCCGGAACACCGCCGCCGAAGCGCTCGCGCGCTTCTCGCAGCCAGGTCGTCGTGTTCATGAACTTCGTCATCTCCTCGGTGATGCTGATGGTGCTGGCGGCGGGCGTGGCGGTCTACTTCGGCAAGCAGGAATTCACCGAACCGGGCCCCTCGGCCAATGGCGACACTTTCCTGGTCAAGCCGAACACCGGCGTCCAGGATATCGCCGACCAGCTCGAGCGCCGCGGACTGATCAGCGACGCCCGTATCTTCCGGCTTGGCGTGCGTGCCTTCGGCAACGATTCCGCGCTCAAGGCCGGTGAATACGAGGTCAAGCCCAGGGCATCCATGCGCGACATCATGGAGCTTTTGAAGAGCGGCAAGTCGGTGATGTACTCACTGACGATTCCGGAAGGATTGACTGTCGAGCAGGCTCTGCAGCGTATCGCTGGCGAGCCCGCCTTGAGCGGCGACATGCCGGCCAAGACGCCTCCCGAGGGCAGCCTGGCCACCGACACGCTGCGTTTCACGCGGGGTGCGACGCGCCAGCAGATGATCGACAAGTTGCTGGGCGATCAGAAGAAGCTGGTCGACGAGGTATGGCAGCGGCGTGCGCCGGACCTGCCGCTGTCGAACGTCGACGAGTTCGTCACCCTGGCCTCGATCGTCGAGAAGGAAACCGGCAAGGGTGACGAGCGTTCACGGGTGGCCGCGGTCTTCCTGAACCGGCTGGCCAAGGGCATGCGCCTGCAATCCGATCCAACCATCATCTATGGTCTGTTCGGCGGCAAGGGCAAGCCGGTGGACCGGCCGATCTACCAGTCCGACATCCAGAAGCAGACGCCTTACAACACCTATCTGATCAGCGGCCTGCCGCCGACGCCCATCGCCAATCCGGGGCGTGCGGCACTTGAGGCCGTGGCCAATCCATCGAAGACCGACGATCTCTATTTCGTTGCCGATGGCACTGGCGGTCACGTTTTTGCCGCGACGCTGGACGAGCACAATGAAAACGTCGCCCGCTATCGTGCGTTGCAGAAGAAGCAGGCCGAAGAGGCGGCCAAGGCCGCTGCGGCCGCTGGTGCCAGCGGCGATACCGACAAACCTGCTGACGCCATCGACGGTGGCGACGCCGGCGGCGATGCGGGCGCCGCCCAGTAAGACGAAGAAGGCTGGAAGGGCGACAGCCCCGACATTTGAAGCAACGCCACGCGTCCGATTTCAACGTCCCGCGGCGTGATCATTTTTAAGCAGCATTTGCCCTGTCCGGAATGATTTCGGGGCAATGCGCCAGGGGTGTGCAGGCGACATGAATTTGCAGAGCATGACCGGATTTGCCCGTGCCGTCGCCGAGCATGAAGGGACCTCGGTCGCCTGGGAGGTCAAGTCCGTCAACGGCAAGAGCGTCGAGGTGCGGCTGCGGCTGCCGCAAGGATTCGAGCGGCTGGAGCCGGCGGTCAGGCAAACGCTGCAGAAGCGTTTCGCCCGGGGCAATTTCCAGGCGACGCTGACCATCGGCCGTGCCGCCGGCACGCAGGCGCAGCCGATTGTCAACGAGGCGTTCCTGAAGGATCTGGCGGGGCTTGCCAAGCGGCTGCAGGAGCAATTCGGCGTTGCTCCGGCGACGGCCGACGGCCTGCTTTCGCTGCGTGGCGTGCTCGATATTCCCGAAACTATCGAAACCGAAGAAGCGCGCGCCGCGCTCGATACTGCCATCATGGCGGCGCTAGACGTGGCATTGAAGGGGCTCGAACAGGCGCGGCAGGGCGAGGGTGCTGCACTGGCGCTGCTTTTGTCCGGCCATATCGATGCCATCGAGGCCTTGACGTTGCGCGCCGAGGCGGATCCGTCGCGCGATGCGGCGGCGATCCGCGAACGCATCGCCGAGCAGGTCAGGCTGCTGATGGACCCGTCCGCCAATCTGGATGCGAGCCGGCTGCACATGGAAGCGGCGTTTCTTGCCACCAAGGCCGACATTCGCGAAGAGATCGACCGGTTGAAAACGCATGTCGCGTCTGGCCGGGCGCTGATCGAGGGCGGCGGCGCCGTCGGCCGCAAGCTCGATTTTCTGGCACAGGAATTTAACCGCGAATCGAATACGCTGTGTTCGAAGTCGAACGCGGCGGCCGTCACCGCGATCGGGCTGGAACTGAAGGCCGTGGTCGACCAGTTTCGTGAACAGGTCCAAAATCTGGAGTAGCCGATGGTTGCCAAGGAACCGATGGTTGCCAGGGATTTGGGCTCCCGCATTCGTCGCCGGGGGCTGATGCTCGTCCTGTCGTCGCCGTCCGGCGCCGGCAAGTCGACCATCGCGCGCAACCTTCTGGAAAGCGACTCCAGCCTCGAACTGTCGGTCTCGGTCACCACAAGGCCGCGTCGCGGCAGCGAGATCGAAGGCGTTCACTACCATTTCCGCACGATGCGCGACTTCGAACGGTTGCGCGATTCCGATGCGCTGCTCGAGTGGGCCGAGGTGCATGGCAACTGCTATGCGACACCGCGCGAACCCGCCGAACTGGCGCTGGCGCAAGGTCGCGACATGCTTTTCGACATCGATTGGCAAGGCGCCCAGCAGCTCAAGGAGAAGATGCGCGCCGATATCGTCTCGATCTTCATCCTGCCGCCGTCGATGAAGGAATTGAAGGCACGCCTGAAGCGCCGCGCCGAGGACCAGGAAGCGGTGATCGAGACGCGGCTCAAGAACGCCCGCAACGAGATCGAGCACTGGAAGGAATATGATTTCGTCATCGTCAATGACGATCTGGATCGCGCCTTCGCCGAAGTGCGCGGCATCGTCGTCGCCGAGCGGCTAAGGCGCGATCGCCGGCCTGGTCTGTTCGATTTCGTCTCTGGCCTGTTGGACGAGAAGACCGGCTGACCGGTTTCAGGATGCCACGCCGTCGACCAGGATCAGATTGCGGCTGAGCGCGGCGTCGCGCACGTCCAGTGCAGCCGCATACTCAGCCGAAGCGTACCAACGCCTGGCCCGTTCCATGTCAGGAAATTCGACGACGATCAGCGGCCCGGGATGCCACTTGCCTTCCAGCGCCTCCACCTGGCCGCCACGCACCAGATAGCGCCCGCCGTGCTGTGCGATGGAGGCAGCGGCACGGGTTCGATAGATATCGATCGCCTCTTCGTCGCGGATGGTGACATCGGAAATGATGTAGGCGGGCATTTAGTTTTCCAGCATGTTTGCCAGATTATCTATGCCGTGAGCGAGGCGTTTCCAGGCCTGCCGGTGCTATACCAAATTGGTCAGCCGCACGAACTCCTCGACGCTGAGCGTTTCGGCACGGCGGGTCGGATCGATGCCTGCGCGCTCGAGCAGGGTCTCGCCGCCGAGACTTTTCACGCTCTGCCGCAACATCTTCCGGCGTTGGCCGAAAGCGGCTTCCGTGACGCGGCCGAGTTTTTTCACGTCGGCGGGCAGGGGTGTCGCGCGCGGCTCCAGGTGCACCACCGAAGAGGTGACCTTGGGCGGCGGCGTGAATGCCTGGGGCGGCACGTCGAAGGCGATCCTGGCCTGGGTACGCCAGCCGGCCAGCACGCCAAGCCTGCCATAGGCATCGCTGCCGGGCGCGGCGACGATGCGCTGGGCCACCTCACGCTGGAACATCAGCGTCATCGAGGCATAGAAGGGCGGCCAGTCCGTGACCGTCAGCCAGCGGATCAGCAACTCGGTGCCTATGTTGTAGGGCAGATTGGCCACGATCTTCGTCGGCCCGCCGGCGGCGAGCGCGGCAAAGTCCGTTTTCAGCGCGTCGCCGGCAATAATCTCCAGCCGGCCCGGATAATGTTCCGAAATCTCGGCCAACGCCGCCAGGCAGCGTTCGTCGCGCTCGATGGCAATGACCCGTCGGGCGCCGTTGAAAAGCAGCGCCCTTGTCAGGCCGCCTGGCCCCGGCCCAACCTCGATTATCGTGGTGTTTGTCAGGTCGCCCGCGGCACGCGCGATCTTGCTGGTTAGATTGAGGTCGAGCAGGAAATTCTGGCCGAGCGCCTTTTTCGCCTGCAGCTCATGGCGCTCGATGACGTCGCGCAGCGGCGGCAACCCGTCGATGCTCATGCCGGAAAGCCAGAAGGGGGAGAACTCATGCGGCCGCGGCCCTTGCGTCGGTGTCAGCCAGCTTCCTGGCCAGCTTCAACGCAGCGATCAGGCTGTCGGGGCGCGCAATGCCCTTGCCGACGATGTCGAAGGCGGTGCCATGGTCGGGCGAGGTGCGGATGAAGGGCAGGCCGAGCGTGACGTTGACCGCCTCGTCGAAGGCCAATGCCTTGGCCGGGATCAAAGCCTGGTCGTGATACATGCACAGCGCCGCGTCGTAGCCCGCCCGCGCCCGGGGATGGAACAATGTGTCGGCCGGCAGGGGGCCGAAAGCGTCGATGCCCTCGGCGCGCAGGATATCGACGGCCGGGCGCACGATACGCTCGTCCTCCAGGCCCATGGAGCCGCCTTCGCCGGCATGCGGATTGAGGCCGGCAATGGCAAGCCTCGGCCTGGCGATGCCGAACCGGCTGGCGAGGTCGGCGGCGGTAATGCGTGCGGTGGCTACGATCAACTCGGTGGTCAGGGCCTTCGGCACCTCGGCCAGCGCGATGTGGATGGTGACGGGGACCGTGCGCAGGTCAGGGCCCGCCAGCATCATCACCGGCAGCGCCTCGACGCCGGTGTGCCGGGCCGCCAGATGCGCCAGATATTCGGTATGGCCGGGAAAGCGGAATCCGGCATCGTAGAGCGGCTTCTTGGCGATGGGGCACGTGACGACGGCGGCGGCGTCACCGGCAAGGCAGGCAGCGACAGCGCGATCGATGGCTTCGACGGTGCCGGCTGCATTGGCCGGATCCGGCCGGCCCGGACTGTCGACGCAGCGCGCCGTCAGCGGAACGATCGGCAGGGCCTGGGCGAATGCCTGTGTCGATTGCGCGGGCGTTGTCTCGATGATCGGCACCGACAGGCCGAGCTGGCCTGCCCGCGCGGCGATCAGTGCCGGATCGGCAAGCAGATAGAAGGCAGGCACGCCAAGAGCTTCACGCGCCATGAAGGCGGCGATGGCGATTTCGGGGCCGATGCCGGATGGATCGCCGGCGCTCAACGCCAGCGCGGTCACCGCATCGTCCACGTCAGCGCCATTCACGTCAGCGCCACTCACGTTAGCGCTTGACGATGTGGGCTTTCGCCTTCAACTCTTCGACATATTTCTTGCTGAGCTCGTCGGCATTCTTGTCGCTGGAGCCTTCGCTCTGGAACACCATCTGCGCGGTCTTGTCGTCGGACACTTCACGCGATGAGCAGATGCCGATGAACTCGACGCCGCGCTCGGTCTCGCGCGTGACGGTGGCGCCGCCGACCTTGGTCGCCTTGATCTGCTCGGCCCAGTCCGGCGGCAATTGCGGCGCCAGCACCCGGCCCAGGTCGCGAACGGTGACGTCGATCAAGCCCTTGGCGAACTCGCGCGTCGTGGTGCAGCCGTTGAAACGGGCGCGCATGGCGTCGGCCTCACGCTTGCGCTTGGCCAGCGTGGCGCTGCGCTCGGACGCCGGCACGACGAAGATGACCTGCTGCAGCATGTATTCGGTGGCGCTTGGCTTGGCGCCACCCTTGTCGAGCATGCGCCTGACCGCATCCTGCTCGGTCACGCTGCCGCCCTCACCGGAACGGTAGCGCGCGCTCAAGGCCTGGTTCCAGGCCATCTGGGCGCGGATGAACTCCTTGAAGTGGTCCTTGCCGACGCCGGATTTTTCCATGACGCCGTTAAGCTGGCTGAGTTGCATCTTGTTGCTGGTTGCAAAGCGCTGATAGGCCGCTTCGACCTGGGCGTCGCTGATGCGGATACCAAGCCGTCTGGCTTCCGCGAGGCGCAGCGTCTGGTCGATCATTTCCTGGGCGGCATCGCCCTTCTTGCGCTGCAGTTTCAGGAAGGCGGCACGATGCGCGATATCACCAGTGGTGATCGGTACGTTGTTGACGACGTATTTGATCTCACTGGCGAAAGCCGGCGGCATCATGACGGTCATCGACACGGATGTCGCCGCCACAAGCAGCGCAAACCCTGCTGAAAAGAGGTACTTCCTCATCGTTGGCATCCCAATTTTATCATCCCGGCTCCGCCCAATTTCGTCCTCATCCGGGTGCGAGAATCCGTGCCAGCCCTATGCGGCGAAACGATGTCGCCGACTACTGGATCGTGTCGATGGCGCTGGTCGACGAGCCGAAGTCGCCGAGCGTACGGAACGACAGGTTGAAGCCGATGCTCTGCGTCACCTCCCTGGTGTTCAGGTCGCGCGACTGCGAGTACGTCATCAAATAGGTGAAGCAGGAATCATTATAGGCAAAGCCCACGCCATCCTTGACCAGCAGGCTTTCCTGCAGGTCGTAGGTTCCCGTGCCGAAGACGCGCCAGTTCTCGGCAAGATGCGTCGAGGCACCCAGCGTGACTTCGTGACGGTCGGTCGTGAAACCATAGAGCGGCTGCGCCTGGATGAAGGCATATTTGGCGCTCAGGGATACCGGCAGCCCCGAATAGGCGGCCTTGAACTCGGCGCGGCGAATCTCGAAGGTCTGTTCGTCGAAGCGACCGCTGACCGAGGCCGCGAAACCATTCGGGCTGTTGATGCCAAACAGGCCGACATAGTCGGACTTGGTTTCCTGAAGACCCGAATAGGCGCCGACATTGACCAGATCCGGCGCCGCGAAGGAGTTCTCGCCGCCAATCTGATAGGACTGGCCGAAAATGGCGTTGGTGCCCCAGCCGTTCATATAGGAGCCGGAATAGCGGAAGCCGACATTGGCGTGCGAGCCGCCTTCCACACGGTCGTAACCGGAGAACTTGTCGCGTTCGAACAGGGTGGTCGCATCGAACACCATGCTCTGGGCGTCTTCGTTCGGAATGGCGAGGCCGCCGACATACTGTTCGTTCGGACGTACAAAGACCTGTGCCATCGGCTCGATGACATGGCTGGACCCGCTGGCCATCGAAAACAGCAGCGGCCAGCGCATCTCCAGCCCGGCGGTTGCCATGTAACGGGCAAATGACGAGCGCATATCGTCCTGCTCGCCCAAATTCGTCGCCATCTGGTTGACGGCGGCGAGCGAAGCCGATGACGCATTGAGATAGTCGACGTCGCCCTGCAGCGCCAGCAACGGCGTCAGCACCAGCCCGTCATCGGTAACGAATGACCGTTTCCACTCGGCCTCGGCGGTCAGGCGTCCGGATTCACCTTCGATGCCGCGCACGCGCTGGGTACCCGAGCCGGGCACGTAAGGCGTGAAGTAGGTTTGATCGAGTTCATCGCGACGGAGAACCCGCGCGTTGACATTGAGCGACAACTGGCCGCCGGCGACCGCCACGTCGGGGATGTTTGTATAGTCGAACGACGGCAGCACCCAGGGCTGCTGGTCGCTTCGCGCGGAGATATAGTTGTTGGGCGTGTTCTCCTGGACATCGAAGTGCATGGCGCGCACGTCGAAATAATTGCGGCCGTTGAGACCAGTCAGGTAAACCGTCGACTGGTGGACGGCGGCATTGTACTTGTCGATGTTGTAGGTGCTCGAGAAATTCTTGTCGGTCTGCAGCAGAACGTCCCAGCCGAAATTCCAGCGTTCGTTGATGGCGAACTTGCCCTGCGTGCCCATCATGCCGCGGAACTTGTTCGGATCGCCCGCCGCGCCCGAATCGATGTTGTGGCCGCCGGTCGAAGGGAAAGCGGCGCTATCAAGGAAGGCACCCGGGTCCTGCTGCTGGATCCCGGCGATCTTCAAACTGTATTCGCCGTTGTTGAAACGCTGGCGCCATTCGGCCTCTCCGAGGAAGCCCTGCTTGGTGTAGCCGCTTCCAGACACCGTCAAGTCATAGGTCGGCGACAGTGCGAAATAATAGGGAACCTTGACGCTGTAACCCAGGTGGCTGTTGTAGCTGATGCTGGGGATCAGGAAGCCGCTCTTGCGCTTGACCGTCGGGTCGGCAATCTCGAACGCCGGCAGGTAGGCGAGCGGGAAGCCAAAGAACTCGAAATTCGCGTTCTCGAAGCGAACCGTCTTCTTCTCGCCGTTCCAGATGATCTTCCTGGCCTTCACGCGCCAGGTCGGCGCTTTGTTTGGCTTGTCCTCGCACGGCTCGCAGGCGGTGTAGACGCCATTGTGGAACGTGGTCAGCACGCCGCCCATGCGTTCGGCACTCTCGGCGGCGAAATAGGCCTTGTCGATGGTCTCGACGCGCAGCGCGTTGACGAAACCGTCGGCGAAATCGTCGGTTATGTCGATATGATCCGAATTGATCTTGGTGCCGTCGCTGTTGATGACTTCGACATTGCCGCTGGCGACCATCCGCTTGGTGTTGCGGTCGTATACGACTTTCTGGGCAACCAGGCGGTTGCCGCCATAATCGATCTGCACGCCACCGACGGCGGTCACGGTCTGGTTGTCGTTGTTGTAAACCAGCGTGTCGGCGGCCAGCAGCATTTGCGAGCCGGACGGAACCTTGGCCGCAACGTCACCGACCTCCTGCGCGACCGCAGGCAGCGGGACGGCGCAGGCAAACAAGCATGCCAAGGCGCTCGCCGCATAAAGGCGCGCCAAATGGGCCTGCCTGCTGCTGGGCAAAACCGCTTCCCTCACTAGCCGTCTTCCTTGTATAGCAGGAAAGTCACCCCGAAGAACATAGCTACCACGACCGGCACCCAGGCGGCTACGGCAGTCGGCACGAATCCCGCCACGCCGAATGCCTTCACCAGCACCGAAACGACATAAAGCAGAAAGCCGGCAACGACGCCACCCAGAATCATCGTTGCCGATTGTCCCATCCTCGCAAATCGCATTGAAACTGTTGCAGCAATCAGCGTCATGGCGACGAGGAGGAACGGCAACGCCACCAGCGAATCAAACTGCATGGCAAAGGCATTTGCCTTGAGGCCGAAGGAACGGGCAACCTCGATTTTTCCGGGCAGGTCGTAGAAAGGAATGGTTTCCGGGCGCGCCAGCCGCTCCTGCACGAATTCGGGCTTCAGATTGGTCGGCACGCGATCGTTCGCCGCGGACTGGATGACGCCGTTCCTGAAGGTCTTGACGTCCTGCAATTCCCAATAACCGTCCCGCAGGTAGGCACGCACCGCATCCTTGCGCTCGGCGATATTGCCTTGCTGGTCGAGGATGAAAAAGACGGCGTCGGACATCTCCAGGCCCTGGTTGAGGATAGCCCGCGCGCCGATGATGGTGTCGCCGGAACTGGTTTTTTGGCGAATCCAGGGCGCCGCGTCGGCCGAAACCGTGTTTGATTTTCCGGAGCGCAACTGGGTCTCGATCTGTTCGGACAAGGAGAAGGCGTGCGCGGCGAGCGGGTTGATGATCCCGACCGATACGACGCCGAACAGCAGCGCTCCGATGCAGCACGGCAAAAGGAATTGCCAGGCGGAGACGCCGGCCGAACGCGCAATGACCAGCTCATAGCGCCGGTTGAGCGATACCAGCGTCGCCATTGCCGAGAACAGGCCGACGAACGGCACCGTCTGCAGCATGATCATCGGCATCCGGAGGCCCGAAATGGCCATCGCCGTCCCATAGGTGAAGCCGGGCAAGCCGGTGGTACGGCCGGACAGCTCGGTGAAATCGATCAGGAACACCAGCGCCAGCAGGCCGAGGAAGAACCAGATCGTGATCGCCACGTAGCGGAAGAAGAAATATCGGCCCAGCGTCCAGCCCATCAGCCGACCCTCTGACCTGAAGTGTCGCGCCTGGACAAACGCAGTTTGAGGGAATTCCAGCCATCACCGATGCGGCTGGCCAGATTTGTCATCCAGTCCGCCCAGGCCACCGGCAATTCCATGGTCCGGTTGGAGACTATGAACCAGATCGCCACTGCCGAAGCCACGATGGGCACGCCATAGACCATATACCCGTATTGCGGGATCTCATCGGCCTTGCTTGCGGCAAAGAAGCCCAGCCAGCGCACGAACAGCGATATTGCAATGGCCGTGATCAGCGGATTGACGCGCGCCTCCCGGTGCGAGCGCGCGTCGCCCGCGACCGCCAGTGCGATCAATGCGAAGACCATGGAATAGGTCCACTCTGAAAACCTCTGGTCGATCTCGGCCCGGTACTCCTGTGGATTTTGCTGATAGTTCTTGTCGTTGGCGCTGGGATTGAGCAGGTATTGGGTGGTCTGGTCCTTCGGCAGCAGCGTTACTTGATTGGCCGCCGACATGAAGGCCGACATGTCAAAGGCATAGGAGGTGAACCGGATGACACTGAGGTCACCGGTCAGCGTTTTGCGATGGATGACGCCGTCATTCATCATCAGCACCTTTTCGCCGCCGCGTTCGATGATGCTGCCGGTCTTGGCATAATAGACGAGATTGACGCCTTCCTCGCGCGAATCGGCGACGAAGATGCCACCCAGCTTATTGTCGGGAAGCCGCTCGCCGATCTGCAGGAACAGCCCGTCCTCAATCTTTCGGAAGGTGCCTTCCTGGATGATCAGCGACAACAGGTCGGAGCGCGACTCCGCCACCAGGGCGCGGTTTTTCTGCCGCGCATAGGGATCGATGCCGTTGTCCACTGCGAAGGAAAAGACGCTTGCGGCCAGCGCCAGAAGCATGATCGGCCGCACGATCGTCCACCGCGAGGCGCCCGAGGCGTTGACGACCGCGAGCTCCGAATCCGAATTCATGACGCTGAGTGTCTGGGCGACAGCCACCACCAGAGCGAAGGGCACGACGATCGGGATGATCGAGGGCAGGATGAGGGATGCGACCTCGAAGAAGGTCAGGGCGGACTGGCCGCTGTCGGTGACCAGATCGATCTTGGCCAGCACCTGCGTCGTCCACACGATGGCCAGCGTCCAGACCAGCGCCGCCATGAAGACCACGAAAGCGCGGCGCATGATGTAGCGTTCAACGACCGTCATGAAGGCTTTACTCGGTTTTCTCGAACGGCATCATGCCACCAAACTAAGGGTAGCTGTCCGGCGACGACCGCACAACTGGCTCCGATGGGCTCGATCAGGCAGGCGATCCGGTTCCCGTCCCACCTCGCGTGCCGCTGTGGACCGGAGTGTCGGCGGCAATGGATAAGAAAGGGCGAACATCGATGGTTAACAACAGGTTGCGGCATGAAGCGGGGCCGTGCCGCGACGAATCGCCATCGATTCCATGTGTCATATGGGTAGCCATTTTGGCAAAGTCTTGCCAAATGCCGGAAAACGACCAAATGTCGCGGATTGCTTCAAACCGCTTCGCGCACAGTCAAACACTCCCCGAAAGCAGGACATGATGAACCCGAGACCGTCGATCGCCTTTGCAAAATTCGCCGCGCCCCAGACGGCGGCGAGCAGGAAAGGCACCGTCCTCGTGCTGTCGGCGGATGACGGCGGCTTGACCGAGGCGGCCAGGGCTTACGATCCCGGCAAGACGCTGGAGCGCGCATTCCCGGTGGCCGAGTTCACCGGCAAGTTCGCCGGCGTCGTCGAAATTCTGGCTCCGGAGGGATCCTCGCTCGACAGGTTGGTCGCGATCGGCGCCGGCAAGGCGTCGGGCCTCGACGAATATGCCTGGCTGAAACTCGGCGGCACCATTGGGGCGTCGCTGCGCAAGGCAACCGATGTGGCCGTGGTGCTCGACCTGGCCGGCGCCTCGCCCGATGGCAAGGATGCCGCCAGCCTTGCGGCCGGCATTCTCCTGCGCAGCTATTCCTTCGACAAGTACAAGACCAGGAAGGACAAGGATGACGCAAAGGCGGATCCCAGGAAGCCGGCCAAGGTGACCATCCACACCGCCGACCCGGCAGGCGCCAAGAAGGCCTTCGCGGATGCCGAGGCGGTGATCGACGGCGTGCTTCTGGCGCGCGACCTGGTCAACGAGCCGGCAAACGTGCTGGGACCGGTCGAGTTCGCTGCTCGCGCCAAGGAACTCGAGGCGCTCGGCGTCAAGGTCGAGATCCTGGCCGAGAAGGAGATGAAGAAGCTCGGCATGGGCTCGCTGCTTGGCGTCGCGCAAGGCTCGCCTCGCGGCGCCCGCATGGCCGTCATGCAGTGGAACGGCGGCAAGCCCAAGGACAGCCCTGTCGCCTTCGTCGGCAAGGGTGTCACCTTCGACACCGGCGGCAATTCGATCAAGCCGGCGTCGGGCATGGAAGACATGAAGGGCGACATGGGCGGTGCCGCTGCGGTCACCGGCCTGATGCATGCGCTGGCCGCCCGCAAGGCGAAGGCCAATGTCGTCGGCATCATCGGCTTGGTGGAAAACGCCGTCGACGGCCATGCCCAGCGCCCCGGCGACATTGTCACGTCCATGTCGGGGCAGACCATCGAGGTGCTCAATACCGACGCGGAAGGGCGCCTCGTGCTGGCCGACGCGCTGTGGTACTGCAACGACCGCTTCCAGCCGAAATTCATGGTCAATCTGGCGACGCTGACCGGCGCCATCATGGTCGCGCTCGGTGTGCATTACGCCGGCCTGTTCTCCAACAATGACGAGTTGGCGCAAAGGCTGACGGCGGCGGGCCAGTCGACGCAGGAGCGGCTGTGGCGCATGCCGCTCGGCGCCGAATACGACAAGCTGATCGATTCCAAAAACGCCGACATGAAGAACATCGGCGGCCGCTACGGCGGCGCGATCATCGCCGCGCAGTTCCTGCAGCGCTTCGTCAAGGACACGCCCTGGGCGCATCTCGACATCGCCGGCACGGCGATGGGCTCGCCGTCGAACGAGATCAACCAGTCGTGGGCCTCGGGCTTTGGCGTGCGGCTGCTCGACCGCCTGGTGCGCGATCATTACGAGAGCTGACCTCGATTCATGGCCGAAGTGCTGTTCTACCATCTGACCGAATCGACGCTGGAGGATGCGCTGCCGGGTCTGCTCGAGCGCAGCGTCGATCGCGGCTGGCGCGCCGTGGTGCAGACCGGCACCGAGGAGCGGCGCGACGCGCTAGACCAGCACCTGTGGACCTTCCGGGACGATTCGTTCCTGGCGCACGCGACCGATCGCGAGGCGTATCCCGGCGAACAGCCTATCCTGTTGACCACCGGCGACGGCAATCCCAACGAAGCCAAAATAAGGTTCCTTGTCGATGGCGCGGCGCCGCCCGACCTCAGCAGCTACGAGCGTGCCGTGTTCCTGTTCGACGGCCATGACGCCGCCCAAGTCGATGCGGCCCGGGCGCATTGGAAGACGATGAAGGACGCGGGCCACGCCGTGACCTATTGGCAGCAGACGCCGGACCGGCGCTGGGAGCGCAAGGCTTAGCCCCGCGGCTATTGCCCGCCCATTTCCTTCTTGAATGTCGCGAAATCGACCTGCATGCCATTGAAGATGGTGCTCCAGTGGCGGGTCAGCGCGGACATCGCCACCGCTTCCTGGATCTCCTCTTCGGTGGCGCCGGCTCGCTTGGCGTCCCGCGTGTCCGACCATATGCAGTAGTTGCACGGAATCTGCGCCGCCACCGCCAGTGAGATCAGCGACTTGACCTTTGGCGGCAGCGCCGTCTTGTCGCTGAGCTCGATGGCCTTGACCTCGGCCCAGGCACCGGGCAGACCGGCTTTTGGAAACTGCTTCACGAAGCTGGGCACGCCGCCCATGGTCGACTGGATATCCTTTATCGTCACATCACACTGGCGCCGTGGCGAGCGAGAAGATGCAGGCCGAAGGGGCGAGCGCCTGCGCCAACGCAAGCTAGTTGTCCGGCAAGGTGCGATTACAAGGTGACTGTCCGAATGCGCTTTCTGTTTGTCCTGATCCTGCTGGCCGGCGCCGGCGTCGGCGTCATCTATCCCTGGGCGATGACCAATTTTTCCGGCCGCGAGATTGGCATCTGGCGGGTCTATGAGCAGGGCCGCTTCAGGCCGCTGACCGTGCCACTGAAGAGCCGCGATGCACCGGTGCGGGTGCTTGTCGACCTGACCGCGAGGGCCGAACGCATCGTTTCACAGCAGCGTACGGTGCTGACGCTGACCGCGGCCACCAATGGGCGCACCGTGCTCGCCTCGACGCTGCAGTTCAACCACGTGGACAACCCGCGCCAGGCCAGTCCGCAACTGCCCGACAAGATCTTTCGCGACGAGGCCGGACTGATCCCGGCGGTCAGCACCGGTTCCTACCTCTTCACCGTCGGCCCGGGCGATGCCGAGGACATACCGATGCGGGCGGTCGACCTGATCTTGCGCTCCGGTGTCGGCGAAACCGACAGCCGTGCGCGGCCGGTCGGCTTCTCCCTGATGGCGGTCGGCTTGATCGGCCTCCTGCTGTCCCTGCGCTTCGGCGGCGGCCGGCCGGACAATCCGAACTCGCAGCCGCCACCGCCGCGCTGGGGCAGGGGGGCCACGTGAACTACCGTCACGCCTACCACGCCGGAAATTTTGCCGACGTCGTCAAGCATGTCGTGCTGACGCGCCTGCTCGAATACCTGAAGCAGAAGGACAAGGCGTTTCGCGTCGTCGATACCCATGCCGGCATTGGCCGCTACGATCTGTCGTCAGTCGAAGCCCAGAAGACCGGCGAATGGCAGGGCGGCATCGGCCGGCTGATCGACGCCTCGTTCGATGCCGGGGCGGCGGCGCTGCTGGCGCCCTACCTGGAGACGGTGCGGTCGCTCAATCCCGAGGGCGGTGTGAAGAAATATCCAGGCTCGCCGCTGCTCGCACGCAATCTCCTGCGCAAGCAGGACCGGTTGTCGGCGATCGAACTCCACCCCAAGGACGCCGCGAGGCTGAAGGCGGAATTCGCCGGCGATTTCCAGGTGAGGGTGATGGAACTCGACGGCTGGCTGGCGCTCGGGGCGCATGTGCCGCCGAAGGAAAAGCGCGGCCTGGTGCTCATCGATCCGCCATTCGAGGAAGCGGGCGAGTTCGCCCGCCTCGTCGACGGGCTCATAAGGGCGCACAAGCGCTGGCCTGGCGGCATCTACGCGCTGTGGTACCCGATCAAGGACCGCAAGGCGATCATCGCCTTCAGGAAAGCGCTGAAACAATCCGGCATCCCGAAAATCCTCGACATAGAATTCGAGATCAGGCCGGCTTCGTCGGAAGCCAGTCTCGACGGCAGCGGCATGGTGGTGGTCAATCCGCACTTCACGCTGGAAGCCGAATTGCGAACCGTGTTGCCGGCACTGCACAAATTGCTCGCCGTGGCAAAGCCGGCGCACTGGACGCTGGAATGGCTGGCCGGGGAATAGGTCGAGGTTTCGAACCGGGAAACCATTGTTTCGGCAACCGCTTGACCGACGCCAAGCGAATCCGCACAGTGCGCGCAATCGACCTTGAGAGGCTGTCATGACTCGCTTCGCCAAATCCGCACTTGCTGCCCTGATTTCGCTCTGCACTTCGCTCGCCGCGCCCCTCGGTGTCACCCAGGCTGTGCAGGCGGCCGACCTTGTCGGCGTCTATCCCGACGACGATGGCGGCGTCTGCGGCGAGCCCTGGGTGCTGAACAAGATCACCCACCGCTTCTCCTACCAGGTGCGTCATGTGCCGCACCTGCCGGATGTGCAGATCACCGATTTCCGGCGCATCCACCAGCACCGTTATCTGCCCGCCAACGACACCTGGCCGATCGGCCGCCGCTATTGCGGCGCCACCGTCAGCCTCTCCGACGGCCGCGACCGGACCATCTGGTACCTGATCGAGGAAGGGCAAGGCTTCGCTTCGATCGGCGACAATGTCGAATTCTGCGTTTCGGGCTTCGACCGCTGGATGGTCTACAACGGCCGCTGCCGCGTCCTGCGCTGAACGCAGCCTTCCTTTCGCGATCCCTTTTCGCGCCCGCAGCCTGATCGGCTACGGGCGCTTTCGCGTACTGTGTTGACAGGCAAAGCGATCCATCTCGCCATCGTTGCGCTCGGCGCCGTCTGCCCCGGCTACCACCCATGACGACAATGGACGTGCCGGTCGAACCGGGCGGCAGCAGCGCCACGATCGACAATGGATTGCATGCCATACTCGCCGTCGCGATGCTCGGTCCCCCTAGCGCGCCAGTTCACCCTGGCGGCCGGCGCGGTGCCTCCCGCCGTGACTCGGTTGGCATACCGTCGAGGCCGTGGTGATTGGCGGACGCGTCATGCTTGCCGGTCGCGCCCGCAAACTGTTGCGCACGCCAGGCATCGTGCGTCGCGTCAACCGCGCTGCTGGCGGCGTGATGATTGGCGCCGGCATCGCCGCGGTCGCCACACGCTGAAAGCGTATGCCGGCCGCGACCGATCGCCAATGATCTACGACGAGCGCCGCCGCGTTCTGCGCTGAGGACGATCCGCCGCCGGCTCCGCTTCATCGAGGACGGCCCGAAGCCAGGCGGCATGACTGCGAAAGGCGCGCCGCCCCATCGTCGTTGCCCAGACCCGCGTTTGCGGCCGCCGTTCGACGAAAAGCTTTTCGACATCGACGTAGCCGGCCCTTGCAAGCGTCTCGATGTGCGCGCCGAGATTGCCGTGCGTGGCTTCGACCATGTCCTTTAATCGGGTGAATTCAAGCGCTTCGCGCCTGTCCAGCGTGTGCAGGATGGCCATGATCCTGAGCCGCGTGCTTTGATGGATGACCTCGTCGGCGTTCATGAATTGGCTCCGGCATGACAAGGCCGCAGGTCATCGACGGCGATGCCGTCGCCATGGAGCGTCACCCCCGCGTTTCCCCGCAGCGACGGCGTCGTTTCCTCTTCTGCGATCGGCATCGAAACAGCCTTCTGTTCTTCGCAGAATACTCTGTCATGCAGAGTTATCTGTCAATCAGTCGAAAGGTGGGGCGATGGAATCAAGCTTGACAAGGTGATGGACAGATCGTCATCGCATTGCTCTTACGGTCCGCGTAGATCGTGCAGCCACCAAAGATGTTTGTATCGACGAAGCATTGGCTCGTGATGTTTGCGGCTGACGATCGATGCGCGAGGCTGGTTGTTGATCTTCGAAGCTTCACACCACGACTGGTCTCGCTGCATGCGAAGAATGCCGATATCAAATTGCTGGCGATGTCTGAAGATCAGCGGCGAATTTTTGCGATGACGAGTGAGATCGTGTGTCGATCTCAACCAAAATTTAAGCTGACGAAATCATACCATTGCTTCGCTGGCTAGCGAGCCGCGAGTCAGATATGCATTGCGCGCCGGGGTCATTCACGGCCATCGGCATAACGTGAAGGGGCATGACATGGCTAAGCAGTCATCTAAAGCGCCGGCATCCAAGGCACCGGCAAAGAAAGCACCCGCAAAAGCAGTCGCGGCGAAGGCCGCAACGGCAGTGAAAAAAGCAGCGCCTGCGAAGGCGGCGGCAAAGCCCGCAGCGAAGGCACCGGCGAAGAAGCCCGTGGCCAAGGCTGCGGCGAAACCGGCAGTGAAGAAGGCAGCGCCGGCCAAGGCAGCGGCAAAGCCGGCAGCCAAGGCAGCACCGGCGAAGAAGCCCGTGGCCAAGGCGGCGGCAAAACCCGCGGCCAAGGCGGCGGCAAAACCCGCGGCCAAGAAGCCGGCACCGGCGAAGAAGCCTGTGGCCAAGGCCGCGGCAAAGCCTGCTATGAAAGCCGCGGCAGCCTCGACCAAGCCCGCGGTGAAGAAAGCCGCGCCGAAGGCGAAGGCAGCGCCTGCGAAGGCGAAGGCTCCGGCCAAGAAGTAGACCGGCCGTTGGGGCGTCGCGCGTCCTTCGGGACTCGGCAAGGACGCTCTGACGCTCTGGATGAACTATCTCGGCAACGGCTTCGGCCCCGGTGGCTGAACGTCGGGGAAGGGCAGAGGGCAAGCAAAGCGAGGCGCCGGTTGGCTGCCTCGCTCGCCTGCCTGATTGTCTCCTTGCCGCGCTTGGCGGAGAGGGTCCCGATGCAATGCGCGGGACCTATGAAACGCGAACGCAGGTATGAGACCCATCAGCCTGCCGTCGACGTCCGCCCGCGTTTTCCAACGTGCCAATCCGTAGCTTGTCGAGATGCTTGGGGCAGGAACCGCAATCGGTTACTGGCTGCTATCTTTTCGCGTTCTGGCGGTTGATCGCAAGAACCTGTCACCCGACAGTGGATGTCTGCAAACAGGAAACCGATCATGCCGAAACTGCTCTACGCATCCACCTCTCCTTACAGCTCCAAGGTAAGGATGGCCGCGGCCTATGCCGGGATCGCGATCGAGCAGGTTCCGGTCAAGACCGAGGACCGGCCGGCCGACCTAATCGGCGCCAATCCGCTTGGCAAGATTCCGGTGCTGGTGCTCGACGACGGCCGTTCCATCCACGACAGCCGCGCCATCACCCAGCATCTCAACAGGATTTCGAAGAACGCGCTGTTCCCGCGCAATCCCGACAAGCGGTTGGAGGCCGAGGTGCTGGAGGCGCTGGCCGACGGCATTTGCGACTGCGCGCTGTCGATGGTCTATGAGCGCCGCACCCGGCCTGAGGAGATGGTCTATCAGCCCTGGCTCGATCGCCAGTGGGCGAAGATCACGGCTGCTCTCGATCAGCTCAATGCCAACCCGCCCAAACTGCCGAAGAAGATCACCGCCGGGCAGATGGCCTTGCGGGCCTGCCTTGGCTATCTCTCCTTGCGCTTTGCCGGGAAGTGGGAAAAGGGCCGTGGCCGGCTCACCCGCTGGGCCGCGCGCTTCGACGAAAAATTCCCGGAACTGAAACCTGCGGTTCCGGGCTGACGGGCGGGCTTGTCGTCGACAATGGAGATTAGCGAAGCCGAGGCGACGAACCAATCTCCCCCCTTGCGGGGAAGATCCCGGCAGGGCAGAGGGGTGCTGGCGCGGCGCAGCGTGGACAATAAAAAAGCCGGGCACGAGGCCCGGCTTTTTCGTGTCGTGGCTTGAACGACTTAGAACTTCATACCGAGGCCGAAGGTCACGCGGTTGTCGGTGGCCTTGACCTTGCCAATACCGCCGTCGAAGCTCTTGCTGCCGAAGTCGGTGTAGCGGTACTCGACGCGGCCGAACACGTTGTCGGTCAGCTTGATGTCGGTACCGACGCCGGCGGTCCAGCCGAGCATGGTGGCGGTATCGCTGGTGGCGAGGACGCTGTCCTCAACCTTCAGGCTTCTGCCGGCGAGACCGCCGGTGCCATAGAGCAGGATTTCCGGGGTCACAGCGTAGCCGAGACGGGCACGCAGCGAGCCTTCGAAGCCGCCCTTGGAGTGGATGCCGTTGTCGTCACCCTTGACGCCGTTATAGCCGAGTTCGGCTTCACCGCCGTACACGAAGTTCTCCTGCTGCCACTGATAGCCGCCGAAGACGCTGCCGACGAAGCCCTTGGTGTCGGTCGAAACGCCGAAATCCTTTTCCTTGGTACGGCCGCTGAAGCCATAACCAAGATTGATACCGGCATAGGGGCCGGCCCAGGAGGCGACGGGCAGTTCGGCAACTGGGGCGGGTGCCGGCGGCTCTTCCTGGACGACGTCTGCGGCATAGGCAGTTCCGCCGAGGGCGAAGAGCCCGAGCGCGACGGCCAGCGGCCGTGCGAATTTGAGATTGGCTTGCATTGTTCTTTACTCCTTAAGCCACAGGACACAGGCTTGTTTCTCACGATCGCCATCAACCCGTCCGGGGGGTGAAACGGATCTGGCGTTCGTCGGTTCCAAATGTCGTGTCAAAATGCGGCTGAACCGAACCTGAACTTGGGTCATTCCCCGGCACGAATGAGGCAGAACCTTGACGTTGCATCTTCGCAACAGCGAAATGTCAGCAGCCCGGTCATGTTGCGCTGCACACCGCTTGGTGCAAGGAGTCCAGCGCCCTATATTGGAGTGCTGCCGGCCTCGGGACACGGCGAGTCGGAATACCCGCCGGGCGGTTTCGCCACAATGCTGCCCCAGGTGCAAACGCTGTTTAACGGATGGCAGGCCATATTTTGCCGGGCACCGTTTTTCGTGCCGAAATTGAGGATTGACAGAAGATGAGCAAAGCCACCGCGGCGCTGGTGACCGGCGGGGCGAAACGGATCGGCAAGGCGATCGTCGAGGATCTCGCCGGCCATGGTTTTGCAGTCGCCATCCACTCCAACCGCTCGCACGACGAGGCGGACGCGTTGGCCGCGGCGATTAACCGGTCTGGCGGCCGCGCCGCCGTGGTCGCGGCGGACTTGACCGACATGGACGCCGTCAGCGACCTCGTCGGCCAGGCGGAAGCAGCGCTTGGCCCCATCTCGCTGCTGGTCAACAACGCGTCGCTCTTCGTCGACGATTCGGTTGAGGATTTCGACTGGCAGGCCTGGGACCGCCACTTTGCCATTCACGTGAAAACCCCCGCGCTGCTGGCGCGGAATTTCGCCCGCGCCTTGCCGGAAGGACGGGAGGGGCTGATCGTCAACATCATCGATCAGCGTGTCTGGCGGCCGACCCCGCGTTATTTTTCCTATGCGCTGTCGAAGTCGGCACTATGGACCCAGACCCAGATGCTGGCACAGGCGCTCGGCCCCCGCATCCGTGTCAACGCGATCGGTCCGGGCCCAACGCTGAAGAACCTGCGCCAGGACGATTCCGATTTCGATGCGCAGGTCGCCGGCCTGATCCTGAAGCGCGGCCCGGAATTGCCGGAATTTGGCGCCACTATCCGCTATCTCTGGGAGGCGCGCTCGGTCACCGGCCAGATGATCGCGCTTGATGGCGGCCAGCACCTTGCGTGGCAGACGCCCGATGTGACAGGCATGACGGAATGAGTCCTTTGGATAACAAGAACAAGGCGCGCGGCGGCGCTGAAGATCTTCCTCCCGAAATCGACATCGAGGACGAAGCGCTCGAGGAGATCGTCGAACCCGCCGGCCCGGACGTCGCCTTCACGGCGATAGACTGGACGCCGCATGCCGGCGACGCCGAAGGCATGGTCGGCGCCGAGGTGATCCAGACGCTGGTCAAGCGGCTGCCCAACGCGCCAGGCGTTTATCGCATGATGAACGCCGCCGGCGACGTGCTCTATGTCGGCAAGGCGCGCAGCCTGAAGAAGCGCGTCACCAACTACGCGCAAGGCAGGTTCCACACCAACCGCATCGGCCGCATGGTGCGCGAAACGTCGACGATGGAGTTCGTCGTCACCCGCACCGAGATCGAGGCGCTGCTGCTTGAAGCCAATCTTATCAAGCGCTTGCGGCCGCGATTCAACGTTCTGATGCGGGACGACAAGTCGTTTCCCTATATCCTTTTGACCGGCGACCATGTCTCGCCGGGCATCTACAAGCATCGCGGCGCGCGCTCGCGCAAGGGCGACTATTTCGGGCCCTTTGCCTCGGCGGGCGCTGTCGGCCGCACCATCAATTCGCTGCAGCGCGCCTTCCTGCTGCGCAGCTGCACCAACTCCTTCTACGAGAACCGGACGCGGCCCTGCCTGCTCTACCAGATCAAGCGCTGCGCCGGTCCGTGTACGGGAGAAATCTCGCATGAGGGCTATGCCGAACTGGTCGAGGAGGCGAAGGATTTTCTCTCCGGCCGCAGCCAGAAGGTGAAGACCGAGATTTCGGCCGCCATGCAGCAGGCTTCGGAAGATCTCGATTTCGAGCGCGCCGCCATCTATCGCGACCGGCTGGCCGCGCTGTCGCACGTGCAGAGCCATCAGGGCATCAACCCGGCGACGGTCGACGAGGCCGACGTCTTCGCCATCCACCAGGAGGGCGGCCAGGTCTGCATCCAGGTGTTCTTCTTCCGCACCGGCCAGAACTGGGGCAACCGCGCCTATTTCCCGAAGGCCGATCCGGCGCTGGAAGGATCGGAAGTGCTGGGCTCCTTCCTGGCGCAGTTCTATGACGACAAGCCGACGCCGCGCGCCATTCTTCTGTCGCAGACTGTCGAGGACCAGCAACTGTTGGCGGAGGCGCTGTCGACCCGGGCCGGCCGCAAGGTGGCGATTTCGGTGCCGCAGCGCGGCGAGAAGAAGGATCTGACCGACAATGCCTTGCAGAATGCGCGCGAGGCGCTTGGCCGCCGGCTGGCCGAAACCTCGACGCAAGGCCGGTTGCTTGCCGGTTTCGCCGAGACATTCGGCCTGGCCAAACCACCCGTGCGCATCGAGGTCTACGACAACTCGCATATCATGGGCACGAATGCGGTCGGCGCCATGGTTGTAGCAGGGCCGGAAGGCTTTGTGAAAAACCAGTACCGGAAATTCAACATCCGCTCGACCGAGATCACGCCGGGTGACGATTTCGGCATGATGCGCGAAGTGATGGAGCGGCGCTTTTCGCGGCTGCTCAAGGAACATGGCGATGTCAAACCGGATGACGTTGCGACAGCAGGTGACGATATCGAAGACGATATCTCCGGCAGCTTCCCGGCATGGCCCGACGTCATCCTGATCGATGGCGGTCAGGGCCAGATGACAGCGGTGCGCAAGATCCTCTCGGATCTCGGCATCGAGGACCGCGTCGTGGCCATCGGCATCGCCAAGGGGCAGGACCGCGATGCCGGGCGCGAGCGCTTCTTCGTCAAGGGCAGGGACTCGTTTTCGCTGCCCGTGCGCGACCCCGTGCTCTATTTCGTCCAGCGCCTGCGCGACGAGGTCCACCGCTTCGCCATCGGTTCGCACCGGGCCCGCCGCAAGAAGGAAATGGTCAAGAGCCCGCTCGACGAGATCAGCGGCATCGGCCCGGGCCGCAAGCGCGCTCTGCTGTTGCATTTCGGCACCGCCAAGGCGGTCAGCCGTGCCGCCATCGAGGATCTGAGGAAGGTCGACGGTATTTCCGAACAGGTGGCGAAACTGGTCTACCATCACTTCCATGAAAGTTGAAAATTCGGCACTTTCATCTGGCCAGTCGAATCTGGCCTGTTGACCCCCTACATTCGCTTCTGATTTGAGTACGCAGGCAGAAAGAGTCTCCCAGACATGGCCCAGCGCGCGTTCAACCTGCCCAACATGCTCACCTACGCCCGCATCATCGCGGTGCCGCTGGTCGTGCTGTGCTTTTTTCTCGAGGGGCATCTGAAGTCGAGCGACTTCGCCCGCTGGTCGGCGCTGGTCATATTCCTGCTGGCCTCCATCACCGATTACTTCGACGGCTATTTCGCACGCGCCTGGCAGCAGACCTCCAACATCGGCAAGATGCTAGATCCGATCGCCGACAAACTGCTGGTCGCCACCTGTCTCCTGCTCTTGGCGGCCGACACCGACCGCCATGCGGGTATCGCCGGCTGGTCGCTGTGGGCGGCGATCATCATCCTGTGTCGCGAGATCCTGGTTTCGGGCCTGCGCGAATATCTGGCGGCACTCAAGGTCTCGGTGCCGGTGACGCAGCTTGCCAAGTGGAAGACCACCATCCAGATGGTCGCCATCGCCTTCCTGCTGGCGGGGCCGGCCGGCGACAAGATCTTCCCGCTGACCACGCAGACCGGCCTCGTGCTGTTGTGGATCGCCGCACTCGTGACGCTTTACACCGGCTATGACTATTTCCGTGCCGGCCTCAAACACATCATGGACGAGTGAGATGCGGCTCATCTATTTCGCCTGGGTCCGCGAGCGGATCGGCACATCGGAGGAAGACGTCGAATTGCCCGACGGCATCGACACTGTCGCCGACCTGTTGCGCTGGCTGCAGTCGCGCGGCGAGGGCTACGAGCAGGCGCTGCAGTTTCCCGACGTGATCCGCGTTGCCATCAACCAGGAGCATGTGGATCACCGCGAGAAAATATCCGGCGCGCGTGAGATCGCGCTGTTCCCGCCGATGACCGGGGGCTGACACATGTCTGCCGCCGTGTTGCCGACGGTGCGCATTCAGCGCCAGGATTTCGACGTTGCCGCCGAGATCGCCGCATTGACACAAGGCCGCGCCGACATTGGCGCCGTGGTCACCTTTTCCGGCCTCTGCCGCGACGAGCAAGGTGCGCTCTCAGCGCTTGAGCTCGAGCACTATCCCGGCATGGCGGAGGCCGAAATCGGCCGTATCGCGGCCGAGGCTGTCGAACGTTGGCCGCTGCAAGGCCTCACCGTCATCCACCGCCATGGCAAGATCGCGCCGGGAGAGAACATCGTGCTGGTGGTGGCCGCGTCGGCGCATCGCCAGGCCGCGTTCGAGGCGGCCGATTTCCTCATGGACTATCTCAAGTCGCGCGCACCCTTCTGGAAGAAGGAGCACCGCGCCGATGGTTCCGAGGGCGGCTGGGTCGAGGCCAAGGAAACCGACGCCCGGGCGGCGGGACGCTGGAAGTCGCCGGAATAAATCCCGCAGCAGTCATGCCCGCAGCAGTCATGCCCGCAGCAGTCATGCCCCGCAGCAGTCATGCATTGACCGCATTCCTTTGGCCAATTGGCGGAAGTCATGGGCAAGGGAGATGGTCATGCTGGACAGGCTCGCGGAATTCCTCGTCTTCGGTTTCGTGCCTCTGGTGGTCGGCATCCTGGCGGTGCCGGAGCTGTCCGTGGCCGCCGAGAAGGCGGTGAGGGGCGAGGTGATCTATCGCGAGCGCATCGCCTTGCCGCCCAATGCCGTGCTCTCCGTCCAGCTTGCCGATGTCTCGTTGGCCGACGCGCCCGCCAGGATCATCGGCGAGCAGAGGATCAAGCCGGCCGGCCAGGTGCCGATCAGTTTCGAGATCAAATTGACCCCTCCGTCATCCAGCCGCGGATGACCTGCGCGCTGCAGGCCCGGATTACCGTCGACGACAGGCTGATGTTCATCTCCGATGTGCGCCATCAGCTCGATCCGCTGACCGACGCGCCGCAAACCATCCTGCTCAAGATGGTCACGCAGCGCGCCGAGCCGAAAGCTTCCGTCTTTGGCCAACTGTGGGTCGTCGATTATGTCGATGGCATCGGCGCCGTCGCCGCGCCGCAAGCGACCTTCCAGGTCAGCGAGGCCGGCAAGGCAGGCGGCAGCGGCCCCTGCAACAGCTATTTCGCCACCGCCAAGATAGAGGGCGAGGCGATCACGATCAGCGGCATCGGCTCGACCTACAAGGCCTGTGCGCCGGAGGTGATGGCAGAGGAAAAGGCACTGTTCGACGCCCTGGCCAGGGCGGCGTCATACAATGTCGAAGCCGGCAAACTCACCATATCAGACAAGGTCGGCCGCGAAATCCTGCGCTTCAGCGCCGCGAGCTGATTGCCGGGGGCAGTCACGTCACAGCCGTTTCCGCCACCATGACCTTGACGATCTCGATGGTCTCGTCGTCGGCTGGAAACAGCATTTCCAGAGCAGTTCCGCCAGGTCACGTCGTTGGGCACGAAACCGGATCGAGGATCCAACGAAAAAGGCCGGCGAAACGCCGGCCTCTTCGCATTGGATGTGGCGGTGTCGGCTCAGCCGACGATCTCGGTGTCGGAGAACCAGTACTTGATTTCCTGCGCGGCGGTTTCGGGCGCATCGGAGCCGTGCACCGAATTTTCGCCGATCGACAGCGCATGCACCTTGCGGATGGTGCCTTCGGCGGCATTGGCCGGGTTGGTGGCGCCCATCACTTCGCGGTTCTTGGCGATGGCGTTCTCGCCTTCCAGCACCTGGACGATCGTCGGTGCCGACGACATGAACTCGACCAGTTCGCCGAAGAACGGGCGGTCCTTGTGGACGGCATAGAAGCCTTCCGCCTCGCGGCGGCTCATCCACACACGGCGCGAGGCAATGACGCGAAGGCCGGCATCTTCGAGCATCTTGGTAATGGCGCCGGTGAGGTTGCGCCGGGTTGCGTCCGGCTTGATCATGGAAAAGGTGCGTTCGAGCGCCATGGGTCGTCCTTGTCTGAGAATGGAATTGAGAGTGGCGGGCTCTATACAAGCCGCCCGGCCCATTGCCAAGGGGTGAGGAACGGGTCTGTCGTAAGCACATGAGTTGTCCGGATTAGGTAGCACGCGAGTTGTCCGGTTTTATCGCCAGCGAAGGCTGGCCCGGTCCTCGAAGCGGACGGAAAGCCAATTGCTTGGCTTTCCGTGTGACGAACGGTGAAAGCCCGGTCCGGCTTCGAGCGGATTGAAAGGTCCAGTGGCGTTTCCGTGTCAGGCCGGTACCGCAAACGTGCGGGTCAGGGTGACATCGGATGGCTGCACAGCAACGCTTTGCTTGCTATAGTCGCGTGTCGGCGCCGCGCTGAAGTCGGCCCGCATGGAGACAATATGACCATGGCAGACGATCGTCAGGAACGCATTCGCAACCGGGCTCATCAGATCTGGCAGCAGGAAGGGCAACCGGCCGGTCAGCACGAACGCCATTGGCACCAGGCGGCAGCCGACGTGGATGCCGAGCATGCCACGGGGACGTCATCGGTCACCAAGAAGCCGGCCAAGAAGACTGCTGGCGCCGACAAGGCAAAAGCCGCGCCCAAGGAGGCGAAGGCGGCCAAGAAGCCCAGCAAGCCAAAAAGCTGACGGCCAAGTAGGCCGCTGTTCATCGCCTGCGGCGTTATCGCCGGCGGTTTTTCGCGGGCGGGTGATGGTTCATCGCCGGCAACAGGGCGTCACGCCGCGGCTTCAACCTTTCGTCCCAGACCGCCATGCAGGTCGAGGCAGCGGTCGAACCAATGCGCCACCACGTCGCTGCTTTCGAGCAATCGATAGGGCGAAGCCACGCGCGCCCATTGCAGCGCGCCAAAGACGATATAGTCGGCAAACAGCGGCGAGGCCCCGCCGATGAACGGCTGGTAGCTCAACATCGAGCGCAGCGGCTCCAGGGCGACCCGGAAGGCTGCGAGCCCCGTGTCACGTGCGGCCACGACGTCCTCCAGCCGCTTGCCGAAGCGTTGTTCTCGGCTCTGGCGAAAATACGCGGCGTTCTCCTCGTCCTGCATGCCATGGAGGTCGACAATCGCCGCAGTGGTGACATAGGGGTGGATGGTCAGTTGCGACCAGCGCTCGATGAAGCGAGCCATCGCCTTGCCGCCTTCGCCGCCAAACAGCGTCGGCCGATCCGGGTAGGCTTCATCGAGATAGAGCGCGATAGCAAAGGAATCGGCGACGATCTTGTCGCCGTCGCGGATCACCGGGACGGTCTTTGAGACACCGCCTTCGATGGCGGGCACATCGAGAAAGCGCGTCGGCGCGGTCGAGATATCGAGCCCCTTGTGGGCCAGAGCCATCGCCGCCTTCCAGCAGTGCGGGCTGAACGGACGCTTCTCGTCATGCCCGACGAGATCATAAAGCAGAATGGTCATTGGCGTCGGCTCCCTCGCGGTCTAGGTATCGCTCCCGATACCCGAAACAGGCCCGGCGGGAGAAGAGATGAAACAACACTTCATGATGTTTGCGGCATACAATCAATGGGCCAATGGCCGCATCTATGATTGCGCCGCCGATCTCGACGAGGAAGAATTCAATCGCGATGTCGGCGCCTTCTTCCGCTCGCTGATGGGCACGCTCAACCACCTGCTCGCCGCCGATCGCATCTGGATGAAGCGCTTCACCGGCGAAGGCGACGCTCCGACGGCGCTCGACGTCATCCTTCACCGGGCCTTGCCCGGCCTTCGGGCGGCGCGCGAGGCGGAAGACCGGCGGATCGTCGACTGGGTTGGCGGCTTGAGCGACAAAGCGCTGTCGGGCCGCTTCACCTACATGACCATATCGGACATGCGCACCGTCTCGCAGCGCCTGGCGCCGGCGCTGGATCATGTCTTCAACCACCAGACCCATCACCGCGGCCAGGCGCATATGATCCTGACGGTCCTGGGCCGCCCTTCCGTATCGCTCGATCTGACGCATTTCCAGCGCACCGAGGAGGGCAGGGCCTTCGCCTGATTTCCAGATCGTTTCGTTCCGGATTCGAAGGCGAGCAGCCCGCGCCGGCTATCGTCGCATTTTTGCCGCAGCATGGCCTTCACTTCAGGCCACTCGGAATGCTCCGGCTCAAGGGGCTTGAACTCGACAATTTCACCGACCAGGGTGGGTTGCCTGGATTGGGCGTCCACTAACTGATGGTTCTCAATTTTCTGGCCGGCGGTCATCGGGAATAATACAAGCTGATCCGAATTTCAGGCGCTCTCAAGAGCCAAGTCATTGATTTCACTGTCCAACTGACTCTGCGTCAGAGCTGCTTCCGCCATCACCCATTGTTTGAACAGCAGCACCTTGCGTGTGGCGAGGCTCTTGTGGGGGGAAACAAAATACCAGCCGGCCGTGTTCGGATGATGCACGGCAAAGGGAGCGATCAGCCTCGCGGCGCGGATATCGCTGGCCATATAGGCGCGGTTGGCGACGGCAAAACCCATTCCGGCATTGGCCGCCTCGTAGGACATCATGCAGGAATCGAAATAGATGCCCTTGGTCTCGCTGAGCACGAAGCTGGCGCCCGCGAATCCAAGCCAGGATTGCCAGTTCTGGGTGCAGGTGTCGGAATGCAGAAGCGTGAAGTGCTTGAGGTCATCCGGCGTCACCGTCGACCGCGGCCTGTTGCCGAGAACCTCATGGAACAGCTTGCGGCTGCAGACCGGCGTCAGGTCCTCCCGGAACAGCAGATCGGACTGCAACCCGTGAAAGTGGCCGTCGCCATAGCGGATTTCGAGATCGAAATCGGACGTCGTGAACTCATGTGTCGCGTAGGAGGTCGAAACCCGCATCACGATATCGGGATGTTGATGCTGGAACAGCGGCAGGCGCGGAAACAGCCAGCGTGCGGCAAAGGTCGGCAGCACCGATATCTTCAGCACATGCTCCTGTGACTGCCCGGTCGCTTCCATGCTGGCGGCGACGATACGCTCCAGCGCTTCGCGAACGCGCGAGACATAGGTTTCGCCTTCGGGCGTCAGTGACACCGCATTGCCGCCGCGCTGGAAAATCTTGAAGCGGAGTTGATCCTCCAGGCTTTTGACGCGCTGGCTGACCGCCGAGGCGGTGATAAACTGTTCTTCGCCGGCGCGCGTGAAGTTCCCGTGCCTCGCAGCACTCTCCACAATCTTGAGCGAATTTAGGTTGACCTGACTGAGCAGACGCACGGTTTCGACCTTAAGCTGGGCTTACACTAGCACCAGCATTCCTAATTTTACAGGGGTGGGTGAATTAATCGACTATTTACCAAGTGTTGCCCCCATCCTGGAGAAGTAGAATGAACGCCCATACGATACCCGAACTGCGTTATGCGATGAGTCGAGAAGCCATCATCGGCCACGAAACCGCCTGGAAAGTGTCGAGCTTCGGCGTCGCGCAATATCTGCACGGCTATGACCCGGCACTGCTTGCGGCGATCGAAGAGGCGGCGCTCAAACTCAAGGCCAGCCATGCCGTGCACAAGCACCTCGATCTGACCTTCATCACCGGCGCCGATCGTTATATTCCGGAGATCAAGGAGCTTTTGCACGACAAGCTGCGGCTGGAGCGTCTGTCCGACATGATGGGCACCAAGCTTGAGCCCTATCCGCTGTCGATCGTCGGCTCGACCGTCACTTTCATGAATCCCAGGGATGGCGCCGTGGACTGGCATTGCGACGGCGTCCCGGTCACCGAGCTCATCCCGCTGTCGATCAGCAATCCGTTGGTTGGCGGCCATCTCGAAATCTATTGCGACGACTCGGAAACCGGCCGTGCCATCCTCGAATCCGGCCACGAGATCCCGCGCAACCGCATCATGCGCATCGATCACAAGATGAACTACGCCACGCTCGGGCAGTTTCTGGGCGTCCTGCATCGCACGGCGCCGATCCAGTTCGGCGAGCGCGTGACGCTGGTGCTCAACCAGCGCTCGGTGGCCAAGCCCTATGTCGACGACAACCGCATGTTCTATCTCGCCGCCGACAACGACCAAGACCGCGAATGGGTCAACGAACTGGCCGAGGATGTCTGGACGAACCAGCTGCCGGCCTATCGCCGGTTCGAGGCGGAACATCCGGCGCCGGCTCCCGCCGAAGCACCGGTACCGGGCGGAAACAGGGAATCATGGTAAGGAACCATGATCCCGAAAAGTGGGAACCGGTTCTCGGACGAGATCATGGTCAAGCACGGAGATAGAGCCCCATACCGGTTCTTTCCGCATGGATCAGGTTCGATATCCGCGCTGGTCTTTGCCGTCGGCGCGGTGGCTTTGTGGTCCACCAATGCCCTTGTCGGCAAATCCCTGCTGGCGAACCATTCGGTGTCGCAGGTGCAGTTCCTGCAATTCGCGGGAGCCGCATTGGTCTTTGCCCTGATCCGGTTCACGAGCCGGGAGAGCGCTCCGCCGGTCGCGGCGAGGGCCGCGCTGCTTCCGCTCGCGGTCGGTTTCATCGGTCTTGTCGGCACCATGGTGCTGCAATACATCGCCTTCGCTTCGATGCCGGTGATCGAGGCCAACCTTGTGGCCTACACCTGGCCTTTGATGGTTGCCGCGGTGGTGATCATCTTTGAAAACCCGCGTCGTCCTGCCCTGTTGGGCCTCGCTGCGACCCTTGGCTTCATAGGTGTCGCGCTGGTGATTTCAGGCGGGCGCGACAGAACCTGGTTCCAGGGCGATCTCGTCGGCTATTGCGCGGCATTCGGGTCCGCGCTGTGCATGGCATTCTATTCGGTGATGGTGGGACGGGTCGCCACCTCGCCGGATCGCCTTTTGCTGCCGTCGTCGCTGATCGGCGTCGCCCTGACGCTTGCGTGGTGCGCGCGCGATGGCGTTGCCTTGCCCACCGGCACGGACCTTGCTCTCGGGCTCTATCTCGGCGCCGGCCCGATGGGGCTGGGCTACTATTTCTGGTCGCGCGCCCTGAAACTCGAAGGCAGCGGCAAGGTTGCTGTCGTCGCCTATCTCACGCCGATTGCTTCGACGCTGCTGCTGACCCTGTCCGGCGAACGACTGACGATGACGGCCGTTGCCGGAGCCGTCCTTGTCATCGGCAGTTGTGTCGCGGTCGGCCTGGAACGCTCGGAGGCGGAAAACTATGTTTGATGAAAATGAGCGCCTCGCCAGGCGGGAAGCGCATTGGCTGCTTAAGGAATTCGGCGCCGAGGCGCCCTTATACGCGGCGATGAAGGCCGAAAAGGCGATTGAACAGAAGGATTTTGGGCGTTGTGCCCGTTGGAAGCGTATTCTTGAGATATTGGCCGACAGCCGGACAGCCAAGTCTGTCGCTACCAAGTATTAGATTTTCTAATTTGCGCGGCGCCCATTTTCCATAAAGATAGTTGGTGGCAAGTCTTGATTCGTTTTGGGGCTTGGTAGTCCGTTGGGGGCGCGGTTAGAAGGATACATAGACAAAAGTCTTCACTGGGGTAGATGGTTTTGTCGCAAATAAGGTGAAAGCATTGTCAAATATCGAGGATAAGACCGTTATCGAGCTCACGGCCGATATTGTCTCGGCCTATGTTGGCAACAATCCACTTCCAGCTTCCGGCCTGCCTGACCTGATTGCCAGCGTCAGCGCCTCGGTTCGAAAGCTGGCCGGTGCGGCTGTCGTTGAAAGCCCGAGCCTGGTTCCTGCCGTAAATCCGAAAAAGTCGGTATTTCCCGACTACATCGTCTGCCTGGAGGATGGAAAGAAATTCAAGTCGCTCAAGCGACACCTCAGGACAGACTATGGCTTGAGCCCGGACGACTATCGGGCCAAGTGGAGCCTGCCGCCGGACTATCCAATGGTCGCCCCGAATTACTCGGCGACCCGGTCGGCGCTGGCGAAGTCGACGGGACTTGGCCGTAAGCCGGCCGTGGCACCGGCCGCGGTGGCCAAGACGGCAAAGCGCGGCAAGGCCACTGCCTGAGGGCGGTGGCTCGGCCGGCACGAAAGCCACCGATCTGCGATACTGACGGGCACTTGCGGGTGCCCGTTTTGAGGCCTTGCGCGACCAACTGGTCCGCAAGGCCTTGCGAAGCACTGATCTCCCGTGCAAAAGCGCGGCCATGCTTATCATCAATGACCTCTCGCTGCGCATGGCGGGGCGCCTGCTTCTCGACCATGCCTCCCTGACCCTGCCGGCCGGTACCAAAGCCGGCCTTGTCGGCCGCAACGGCACCGGCAAGACGACGCTGTTCAAGACCATCACCGGCGATTTTCCCTCCGAGACCGGCTCGATCAGCCTGCCGAAGAACACGCGCATCGGCCAGGTGGCGCAGGAAGCGCCTGGCACCGAGGAACCGCTGATCGAGATCGTGCTCAAGGCCGACCTCGAACGCACGGCGCTGCTCGAAGAAGAAAAGACCGCCACCGATCCGCACCGCATCGCCGACATCCACATGCGGCTGGCCGACATCGACGCGCATTCGGCCGAGTCCCGCGCCGCCACCATCCTGGCCGGCCTCGGCTTCGACGATGTAGCGCAGCGCCGGCCGGCCTCGTCCTTCTCCGGCGGCTGGCGCATGCGCGTGGCGCTTGCCGCCGTGCTGTTTTCGGAGCCGGATCTGCTGCTGCTCGATGAGCCGACCAACTATCTCGACCTCGAAGGCACGTTGTGGCTGGAAAACTACGTCTCGAAATACCCCCACACCGTGCTTCTGATCTCGCATGATCGCGACCTGCTCAACCGCGCCGTCAATTCGATTGTCCATCTCGACCAGAAGAAGCTGACCTTCTGGCGCGGCGGCTACGATCAGTTCGAGCGCCAGTATACCGAGCAGAAGGAATTGCAGGAGAAGGGCCGCGTCAAACAGGAAGCCGCCCGCAAGCATATGGAATCCTTCGTCGAACGCTTCCGCGCCAAGGCCTCGAAGGCCAGGCAGGCGCAGTCGCGCATCAAGGCGCTGGAGAAGATGAAGCCGATCGCGGCCATCGTAAACGATTCGGTGCGGCCGTTCTCTTTTCCCGAACCGGTGAAGACGGTGGCCTCGCCGATCGTTGCCTTGAACAACGTCAATGTCGGCTACACCGAGGGCCAGCCGATCCTGAAGAAGATGACGCTGCGCATCGACGCCGACGACCGCATCGCGCTGCTCGGCGCCAACGGCAACGGCAAGTCGACCTTCGCCAAATTGCTGTCCGGCCGGCTCAAGCAGGAGAGCGGCACGATGACGGTGGCGCCTGGGCTGAAGGTGGCGATCTTTGCCCAGCACCAGCTCGACGATCTGCGCCCGGAGGAAAACGCCTATGAGCATGTTCGCCGGCTGATGCCGGAAGCGCCGGAATCCAAGGTGCGCGGCCGCGTTGCCCAGTTCGGCCTCACCACCGAGAAGATGAACACGCCCGCCAAGGACCTGTCCGGCGGCGAGAAGGCGCGTTTGTTGATGGGCCTGTCGGCCTTCGAGGGCCCGAACCTGTTCATCCTCGACGAGCCGACCAACCACCTTGACATCGACAGTCGCGAGTCGCTGATCCATGCGCTCAACGAGTTTCCCGGCGCCGTCATCCTGATCTCGCACGACCGCCACTTGCTGGAAGCGACCGCCGACCGGCTGTGGCTGGTCAAGGACGGCGCGGTCAACCCGTATGATGGCGATTTGGAGGACTACAAGACGCTGGTCACCGGCGTGTCCGGCGACCGGCGCGGCAAGCGCGAGGCCGACAAGGCGTCGAAAGCCGACCGCCGCCGCGACGCGGCCGCGCGTCGCGCCGCCTTCGAACCGCTGGCCAAGGAAATCCGCGCCACCGAGGCGCTGATGGACCGCATCCGCAAGCGCATCGACGGCATCGAGGACGAACTGGCCAACCCGGCGATCTATGAAAAGGACCCGTCTACCGCGACGCGGCTGGCCAAGGAACGCTCGCAACTCGCCCAGACGCTGGCCGGTCATGAGGAAAAATGGCTGACCATGTCGGCGGAGTACGAGGAAGGCACCGCGGAGTGAGTGCGTAATCTCCCCCTTGTGGGGGAGATTGGCTAGTCATCTGGCCCTACACGCCGACGCCAAAACCCGCTAGACAAACCCCATGAACCAGCACGCCAAGCTCCGCATCGGCCATTCGGCCTGTCCGCATGATTGCCCATCGACCTGCGCGCTCGAGGTCGAGCTGCTCGACGGCAACCGCATCGGCCGCGTCCATGGCGCCAAGGCCAACACCTACACGGCCGGCGTCGTCTGCGCCAAGGTCGCGCGCTATGCCGACCGCGTCCATCATCCGGACCGGCTGCTGAAGCCACTGATCCGCGCCGGCGCCAAGGGTGATGGCTCATGGAAGGAGGCGAGCTGGGAGGCAGCGCTCGACCTCGTCGCCGAGAAATTCATCGCGGCCGAGGCAAGATACGGCTCGGAGACGGTCTGGCCCTATTTCTATGCCGGCACGATGGGTCTGGTGCAGCGCGACGGCATCGACCGGCTGCGCCACGCGAAAAAGTATTCAGGCTTCTTCGGATCGATCTGCACCAATCTCGCCTGGACCGGCTGGATGATGGGGGCGGGCGCCTTGCGTGGGCCGGACCCGCGCGAGATGGCGAAGTCCGATTGCGTGGTGATCTGGGGCACCAATGCCGTGGTCACGCAGGTCAATGTGATGACCCATGCCATTAAGGCGCGCAAGGAACGTGGGGCGAAGATCGTCGTCATCGACGTCTATGAAAACGCTACGATGAAGCAGGCCGACATGGGTCTTGTGCTCAAGCCCGGCACCGATGGCGCGCTGGCTTGCGCGGTCATGCATGTGCTGTTCAGGGAAGGCATGGCCGACCGCGCCTATCTCGAAAAATACACCGACGACCCGAAGGGGCTCGAAGCGCATCTCAAGACACGCACGCCGGAATGGGCGGCTGGTATCACGGGCTTGACCATTGGCGAGATCGAGGCCTTCGCCCGCCTCGTCGGCACGACCAGGAAAACCTATTTCCGCCTAGGCTATGGTTTTGCCCGGCAGCGCAATGGCGCCGTCAACATGCATGCCGCCTCTTGCATCGCCGCGGTCGCCGGCAGCTGGCAATATGAGGGCGGCGGCGCCTTCCATTCCAATTCCGGCATCTTCAAGCTCAACCAGGAGGTGCTGGAAGGCACCAGGATGCGCGATCCCTCGATCCGCCATCTCGACCATTCGCGTATCGGCCCGGTGCTGACCGGAGCGGCGGATGCGCTCTATGGCGGACCGCCGGTGACGGCGATGCTGATCCAGAACACCAATCCGGTGAATGTCGCGCCCGAGCAGCGGCTGGTGAAGCAGGGTTTTCTGCGCGACGACCTGTTCACTTGCGTGCACGAGCAGTTCATGACCGACACCGCAAAACTCGCCGATGTCGTGCTGCCGGCAACGATGTTCCTCGAGCACGACGATCTCTACAAGGGCGGCGGCAACCAGCACATCACGCTCGGACCCAAGCTGATCGAGCCGCCGGAAGGGCCGCTCACCAACCATTTCGTCATCGAACAACTGGCCGTGCGCCTGGGGGTCGCCGACCGCCCGGGCTTTGGCCTGACCGAACAGCAGCATATCGACATTATTCTCGGCAAGCGCGAGCTGGGCAGCTTCGACAGCCTGAAGGAGCAAAAATGGGTCGATCTGCAGCCGGATTTCGAGACCGCACATTTCATCAAGGGGTTTGGCCATGCGGATGGAAAATTCCGCTTCCGCGCCGACTGGACCGGACAGGCTGCCCCCAACCGGCCGCCGAAGAGCATGGGCCTGTTCGGCCCGGTGGACCGGCTGCCGGAATTTCCCGACCATGTCGACCTGATCGAGGTGGCCGACGAGGCGCATCCGTTCCGGCTGGCGACCTCGCCGGCGCGCAATTTCCTCAACTCGACCTTTGCCGAGACGCCGGTGTCCAAGGAAAAGGAAGGCAGGCCGGTGCTGCTCCTGCACCGCGAGGATGCGGCGGACCTTGGGCTGGCCGACGGCGACCGTGTCGAGATCGGCAACCAGCGTGGCGAGGTGGTGCTGCACGCCAAGCTGTTCGACGGCATCAAGCGCGGCGTCGTCATCGCCGAAGGCATCTGGCCGAACAGCGCGCATGAGCGCGGCGAGGGCATCAACGTGCTGACCGGCGCCGATGCGCCGGCGCCCTATGGCGGCGCTGCCTTCCACGACAACAAGGTGTGGCTGCGCAAGGCAAGTTGAGGCCGAACGGAGCTTCGCTCCACTCGCGTCCAATCACACCGGCAGGATTTCGGCCGCCTTCTTCCTGTTCAGCCGGTGACGGATGTCGTCGGCGATCGCCTGGGCTTCGATCCCGATTTCGCGCAGCAAGCCGGTCACGGCGTTGTGGAAACCAACAAGGTAGAGGCCGAGATCCGAAGCTTGCGCGGTAACGCCGCTGCGGTCCGGCTCGATGCCCGGCTCCAGGAACTTGGCATAGCCCGGGCGGTAACCGGTGGCGAAGATGATCGCGTCGAATTCGCCGTGTTTGCCGTCGGCAAAACGGGCGCCGCGTTCCGAAATGTCGGCAATATCGGGCGCAACCTTGATCGCGCCTTCGCGGATCTTGCCGATGGTGCCGACGTCGATCACCGGAATGCGCGATGCAATCGCGATCTGTTCCAGCAGCCCCTGTCCCGGCCGTTTGAGCCCGTATTTTTCCAGCCTGCCCAGCACCAGGTCGAGGATGATGGGGAAGAGAACATCGTTGAAGCGCTGCGGTCCCAGCCGCGCCGCCATGCCGACAATCTGGATCGGCACGCCGAACAGTTCGCGCGGCACGATATGAACGCCGCCGCGCACGGAAATCGTCGGTTTTGCGCCGCTTTCCGCCAGATCGAGCGCGATCTCGGCACCGGTGTTGCCCATGCCGATGACCAGCACCGACTGACCGGCAAAAGCCGTGGCATTGCGATAGTCGGCACTGTGCAGCGTCTTGCCCGTGAAGGTGTCGATGCCTGCAAATTCGGGTCGCAAGGGCTCCGCATTGTAGCCTGACGCGATCACCACATGCTTGGCGCGCAACGGACCGGATGTCGCTTCGACCCGCCAGCCGCGACCGTCCCGAGTGACCGCTTTTACCGTTTCTCCGAACCGAGGCCGCAGCTCGAAGCGTTGCGCATAGGCATCGAGATAGTCGACGAAGAGAGCGCGCGGCACGTAGCGCGGATAATGCTTGGGAAAGGGCACGAAGGGCAGGGACGAATAGCGCTTCGTCGTGTGCAGGTGGACGCGCTCGTAATGGCGCCGCCAGGCGGGTGCGGCCTGCTGCTCTTTTTCGATGATGGTGAAGTCGACGCCGGCCTGCCTCAGGCAAGCGGCAACAGCAAGGCCCGCAGGCCCGGCGCCGATGATCGCTACTGGTGTGGTGTCGTCCAAGTGCACCTCCATCAATCAATTCGCGTCCGGAGAATGTCAAAAGCATGGCAGGCCGGACTGGAGCCTCCCTGCCGCCAAGACTCAACTTGGCAACGGCACCGTCAGCCCGACCTTGACGCGGTCCATGGCGACGAAGGTGCGGAATTTTCTGACATTGTTGCTGCCGAAAAACAGTTTTCGCGTCAGTGCCTCATAGGCGCTCATGTCGGCCACGGTGAGGACGAGAATGAAGTCGGCCTCGCCGGTGACGTAGTAGCATTGCTGCACTTCGGGCGTCGCCGAGAATTGCCGCTTGGCCGCGTCGATCAGTTCGGTGCGCTCGCTCTCCAGCTCCACCTCGACGAAGATGGTGATGGGCTGGCCGACGGCCGCCGGTTCGACTAGGGCGACATTGCCCGCGATGACCCCGGCCTGCTCCATGCGCTTGATGCGGCGCTGCACCGCCGGCGCCGACAGGTTCACCGCTTCGCCGATCAGTCGCTGCGGCGTGGTGTTGTCCCGCTGCAGGATGGCAAGGATGGCGAGATCGAAACTGTCGAGTGACGGTTGAGGCAATGGCGATGTCCAGCGAAACAAACTTGCATTTTACGAGCCTAAATACAGCGCTTTTTGCGCCAGTCTTGCAATATATTCTCGCCGATCGCCAAGGAGGCCGTCAGTGTTCCTGCCCAATCGCAATGACCTGCATCGCCAACCACTTGATGCGGCCGATGCCGAAACCCTCGGGATTGCCGGGGCGGACACGGTCGAGCGCTTTCTTGCCCATCGCGACAATCACAGGGTGACGCCGCTGCACGCGCTGCCGGCGCTGGCGGGCGAACTCGGGCTCGGTGCGCTGCATGTCAAGGACGAGGGCTTTCGTCTCGGCCTCGGCAGCTTCAAGGCGCTGGGCGGCGCCTATGCCGTCTTCCGCCTCGTTCTGGAGGAGGCAGGAAAGCGGCTCGGCCGCCCGGTCGATGTCGGTGATCTCGACCGGCCCGATGTCCGCTCGGTCGCCGCGACGATGACGGTCGCTTGCGCCACCGACGGCAATCACGGCCGCTCCGTTGCGCAAGGTGCCGAGCTTGCCGAGGCTAAGGCCGTGATCTTTGTCCATGCAGGCGTCAGCGACGAGCGGATCGCGGCAATAGCCCGCTATGGTGCCCGGATGGTTCGTGTCGAGGGCAATTATGACGATTCGGTCAGGCAAGCCGCAAAGGTCGCCGCCGAGAAGGGCTGGACCGTGGTGTCGGACACGTCATGGCCGGGCTATGAGCGTATTCCCGGCCTGGTGATGCAAGGCTATACCGCAATCGTGCGCGAGGCGCTGCGCCAGCTCCGCGAACCGCCGACCCACGTCTTTGTCCAGGCAGGCGTCGGCGGCGTTGCCGCCGCGGTGGCCGGCCATCTGGCCATCGTGCTCGGCGATGCCAGGCCAACCTTCATTGTCGTCGAGCCCGCGCGCGCCGCGTGCGTCGTCGCAGCCGCTGTGGCCGGGCGCGTGGTCAAGGTGGCGCATGACGAGCCGACGGTGATGGCCATGCTGGAATGCTACGAGGCCTCGCCGGTCGCCTGGCGTGTGCTGGCGCGCGTTGCCGACGCCTTCATGACCGTGGACGAGGATGACGCCGTCACGGTGATGCGGCGGCTGGCGCGGCCGGCCGGCGGCGACCCTGTGATCGTCGCCGGTGAAAGCGGCGGCGTCGGCCTTGCCGGATTGATCCGGGCAGTGGCCGAAAACAAGGCCGAACTTGGGCTTGACGGCAAATCCCGCGTGCTGGTGATCAACACCGAAGGCGCCACCGACCCAAGCCGTTATGCCGGTCTCGTCGGCATGAGCCCCGCCGAGGTGCTGGCCGGCAAGCTTGCTGTCGAGGCCAAGCTTGCTGTCGAGGCCAAGCTTGCTGTCGAGGCCATGCCATGATCGCGATCGACGCACAGCGCCTGCTTGGCCGCATCCGTGAACTCGGCGCCGTCGGCCGCGACGCCGAGAGCAGGCTGATCCGGCTGGCCGCTTCCGACACCGACAAGCTCGGCCGCGACCTCTTCGTCGGCTGGCTGCGGCAGGCCGGGCTCGATATCGCTATCGACCGCATCGGCAACATCTTCGGCATCTGGCAAGACGCGGACAATAACGGGCACGCGCCGGTGCTCATCGGCTCGCATATCGACACGGTCATCGACGCCGGCATTTATGATGGCTGCTACGGCGTGCTCGCCGGACTGGAGGTGATCGAGACGCTGAAAGCGTCAGGCCTTTCGCTATCGCGCCCGCTCGCCGTCGCGGCCTTCACCAACGAGGAAGGCGTGCGCTTCTCTCCCGACATGATGGGATCGCTGGTCCATGCCGGCGGTGTTGACGTCGAAGCGGCACTCGCCGCTGTCGGGACCGACGGCGGCACGCTCGGCCAGGAACTGGCCCGCATCGGCTATGCCGGCGACCGCGCCCCCGGTTTTCTCAAGCCGCACATCTATGTCGAGCTGCACATCGAGCAGGGGCCGGTCCTGGAGCGCGAGGGCATCCCGATCGGCGCGGTGGAGACCCTGCAAGGCATCTCCTGGCAGCGCATCACCATCGACGGCGTCGCCAACCACGCCGGCACCACGCCGATGTCGATGCGCTGTGATGCCGGATATGCGGCGGCACGCGTGATCACCTTCCTGCATGACCGGGCAGCGGCGTCCAATTCGCCAACCGTTGCCACTGTCGGCACGATGCGCTTGGAGCCGAACGCCATCAACGTCATTCCATCGCGCGCCGTCTTCACCGTCGACCTGCGCGATCCCGACGAACAGCGCTTGCAGGCGGAGGAGGCGGCGCTGGCCGCCTTTCTGGAACGGCTCGCCGACGAGAGCATGACCGTGACGGTCGAGAGGCTGGCTCGCTTCGAGCCCGTCATTTTCGACGGCCGGGTCGTTGAGCTGATCGAGGCCGCCGCGAGCAAGCGCGGGCTCGTCTCGAGGCGCATGACCTCGGGCGCCGGCCATGATGCGCAGATGATCGCGCGCATCGCGCCGGCGGCGATGATCTTCGTGCCGAGTGCCGGAGGCATCAGCCACAGTCCGCACGAGCACACCGAAGATGCCGAGCTTGTCGCCGGCGCCAACATCCTGCTTGATGTGGTCGCCGACCTAGCGGGGATGGAGGAGCGCGGGAATGGCTGAACTCGATCCTGAAACGCTGCGGCGGGAAATGATCGGATGGCGGCGCGACCTGCACGCGCATCCTGAATTCGGCTTCGAGGAGAAGCGCACCGCGGCCTTCGTCGCCGCCAAGCTGCGCGAATTCGGCCTGGATGATGTCACCGAGGGTGTCGGCGGCACTGGGGTCGTCGGCACGCTGAAGCGCGGCAGCGGCAACCGCGCCGTTGCACTGCGAGCCGACATGGATGCGCTGCGCATCGCGGAGCAATCGACCGCCTCGTACCGGTCCGGCAATCCCGGTGTCATGCATGCCTGCGGCCATGATGGCCACACCGCCATGCTGCTCGGCGCGGCAAAGCGGCTGGCAGCGGAGGGTGGTTTCGACGGCACCGTGCGCTTCATCTTCCAGCCGGCGGAGGAATGGGGCAGGGGCGCGCTGGCCATGCTCGACGATGGCCTGATGCGGCGTTTCCCCTTTGACGAGATCTTTGGGCTGCACAACATGCCCGGCCTGCCCATCGGGCATTTCGAGACCCGCGCCGGCCCGATCATGTCGGCCGAGGACATCTTCGAGATCGTACTGAGCGGGCTCGGCGGCCACGCGGCGCGGCCGCATTCGGGCAACGAAACGCTGGTCGCCGCCTGCGCGCTGGTCACCAATCTGCAGACCATCGTCTCGCGCCGGCTGAGCCCGGCCGACATATCGGTGGTTTCGGTGACCGAACTGATCACCGATGGTACCCGCAATGCGCTGCCCGGCCTGGCACGCATCCTTGGCGACGCGCGCAGCTTCCGCCCCGAGGTCAGCGCCGGGATCGAACGCCAGATGCGTATAATCGCTGAAGGCACCGCCGCCGCTTACAACGTCTCCGTCGAAGTGGACTACAGCCGCGAATTCGTGCCGCTGCGCAACGATGCCGAACTGGTCGACGCGGCTTTCGCCGCCGCCAGGGACGTCTTCGAACCCGGCAACATCGCGGTGGCGGCTGAGCCGATGACAGCCTCGGAGGATTTTGCCCGCTTCCTCGACCACGTGCCGGGCTGTTTTGTCTTCCTCGGCAATGGCGAAGCCTCGGCGCCACTCCATAATTCCAGCTATGACTTCAATGATGAGGGTTTGCTGTTCGGTGCCAACTTCCATGTCGCCATCGCCAGGCGACGGCTTGGGGTTTGAAGGGCCGATAACTCTCTTGTGCGTTTTGCGGGGGAAAACGCCCGGAAAGAGCCAAAATCCTCGATCCTGCATGACGTAGCGGCAAGACTCAGCTAGCCTCCTCCTTGCGGCGGACCTCTTATCCGCTTGGCCGGCGCCTTTCTCCTCCCAAGCGGCGCCGGCCTTCTTCTCCGTGGCGCCGCCTTGCTAAATTAGCACTCATTAAATTTGGAATATTCGCACTTGCGGGAAGTTAGTGTGTTGCTGGCATAAAGCGGCTGGTCTTTGGGGGACTTGCGGGAAGACAGATGCGCGGGCGGAACTGGATAAAGGCGTTGCGTCAGGACGAAGCGCGGCAGGTGCGTGCGCGTATCGCCGAGCTCGAACGAAACCTGACCGCGGCGTCATCGTCCCCAAGCCGTCAGCAACGGCACGAAGCCGGGCACGAACTGCGCAATGCCAAGTTCCGCCTCGAGCGGCTCGAGGAATGCATCTCGGCGATGCCCTAAAACCGACGGGAACCTGTTGCACGAGCGTTGGCTCACTTGCCGACGGTGTCCGTGTTCACAACCGGATTGCTGGCGAGGCTTTGTTCGCCGCGGGGAGCTGTCGTTGGCGGCAGTTCATCGCTATCGCCTCCTGTCTCAAAACGAGGTGATGCCGGTTTGGTTGCGAATTTCGCGTGAGGGAACAAAACGCCATTCCTTTGGTTGATCCCGATCACGGGAGAACCGCTCCATGATCCGTTTGCTTCTGGCAGCCAGCCTTGCCCTTCTCGCATACCGCCTCGCTCGCAAGATGATCGATGAGGTGCCCGACAATTTCGACCCGCTGTTGCTGCCGGCGCCAAGAAGCGACCGCGAGGCTCTGCGCCGTCAATCGGCGGCGATGGGCGTCGATCCGAAACGGCAGTCCCCCAAGCGATAGTCCCCAAGCCGTCGTCCCCTATCGCGCCGCTTCTGTGTTGCGAACAAAGCGGAAACGATGCTTGATGGGCGATGAACCTCGCCGCCCATGATTCGACCTTTGTGGAATCGACCGTCCCGCCCGCCTATCTCGCCCGGCTGAACGACGCCCAGCGCCAGGCCGTCGAGCATGGCGACGGCAAGATCGCGGGGCCCTTGCTGGTCATTGCCGGCGCCGGCTCGGGCAAGACCAACACGCTGGCGCATCGCGTCGCGCACCTGATCGTCAAGGGCGCCGACCCGCGCCGCATCCTGCTGATGACCTTTTCGCGGCGCGCCGCGTCCGAAATGGCGAGACGCGTCGAGCGCATCGCCGGCGAGGTGCTCGGCCGCGACGCGGCAGTGATCACGGATGCATTGACCTGGGCCGGCACCTTTCATGGCATCGGCGCCCGGCTGCTGCGCGACTATGCGCTGGAGATCGGCCTCGATCCGGCCTTCACCATCCATGATCGCGAGGATTCCGCCGACCTGATGAATCTGGTCCGGCATGAACTCGGCCTCTCGAAGACGGAGGCGCGCTTTCCGACCAAGGGCACCTGCCTCGCCATCTATTCGCGAGCCGTCAACGCGCAGGCTCCGCTGGGCGAAGTATTGGGTTCGGCCTTTCCGTGGTGCGCCGGCTGGGCCGAGCAGCTGAAGCAGCTGTTCGCGGGCTATGTCGAGGCCAAGCAAGCGCAGAACGTGCTCGATTACGACGATCTGCTGCTCTATTGGGCGCAGATGGCGGCCGAGCCTGAAATCGCCGCGCATCTGGGCGGGCGTTTCGACCATGTGCTCGTCGATGAATACCAGGACACAAACCGGCTGCAGGCTTCGATCCTGATGGCGCTGAAGCCCGACGGTGCCGGGCTGACGGTGGTCGGCGACGATGCGCAGTCGATCTATTCGTTCCGCGCCGCCGAGGTGCGCAACATTCTCGATTTCCCCAAGCAGTTCGCGCAAGCCGCCGATGTGGTGATGCTGGAGCGCAACTACCGCTCGACCGAGACCATTCTCGCCGCCGCCAACGCGGTGATCGGCGAGGCCTCGGAACGCTTCACCAAGAACCTGTGGTCGGACCGCAAATCCACGGGCAAGCCGAGACTGGTGAACGTGCGCGACGAGGTCGAGCAGGCGAACTTCGTCTGCGACGCCATCCTGGCCGAGCGCGAGGCCGGAACCGCGCTGAAATCCCAGGCGGTGCTGTTTCGCGCCTCGCACCACAGCGGGCCGCTCGAGATCGAGCTGACGCGGCGCAACATTCCCTTCGTCAAGTTCGGCGGCTTGAAGTTCCTCGATGCCGCCCATGTCAAGGATGTGCTGGCGGTGCTGCGCTTCGCCGAAAACCCGCGCGACCGCGTCGCCGGCTTTCGGGTGCTGCAGCTTTTGCCGGGGATTGGCCCTTCGGCCGCCGCGCAGGTCGTCGAGACGATGACATCGGCGCTGGACGAGGCGATGGGCCTGGCCGGATGGCGCCCGCCACAGCGCGCGGCGGACGACTGGCCAAGCTTCGTCTCGCTCTATTCGGGCCTGCGGGCCGGCGCCAAATGGCCCGCCGATCTCGAACAGGTCAGGCTGTGGTACGAGCCGCATCTGGAGCGCATCCACGAGGACGCGATCACGCGCCGCGCCGACCTGTTGCAGCTCGAGCAGATCGGATCGGGTTATGCCTCGCGCGAACGCTTCCTGACCGAGCTGACGCTCGACCCGCCGGACGCGACCAGCGACCAGGCCGGGCCGCCGCATCGCGACGAGGATTATCTGATCCTGTCGACCATCCACTCGGCCAAGGGCCAGGAGTGGAAAAATGTCTTCGTGCTCAATACTGTCGATGGCTGCATCCCGGCCGATCTCGGCGTCGGCACCAAGGAGGACATCGAGGAGGAGCGCCGGCTGCTCTACGTCGCGATGACACGGGCCAAGGACAACCTCAACCTGGTCATGCCGCAGCGCTTCTTTCCTCACGGCCAGGCGGCGCGCGGGGACCGCCATCTCTATGCCTCGCGCACCCGCTTCATCCCGGCCTCGATCCTCGCCGCGTTCGAACAGATGTCGTGGCCAAGCGCGCAGGCCGCGCAGGGCAGGGCGCCCCGGCCGGACGTGCGAGTCGACATCGGCGCACGCATGCGCGGCATGTGGAAATAGCCGAGGCCATGCCGCAGCCGCCGATCAGGATCGCAATCGCCGGCGCGCTCGGCCGCATGGGCCGCCAGATGACGGACGCCGTGCGGGCCGATCCACGGCTGGCGCTCGCCTGGCCGGCGGACGCAAGGTAGAACTCGACGCGGGTGGCGCGGTATGTTCGCGATGGCGTCACCGGCGCGCGTCGCGCTGGCGAAATCGGCTTCGCGGTGGTGCGTGGCGGCAGCATCGTCGGCGAGCACAGCGTCGGCTTCTGCACCGAGGGCGAAACGGTTACCCTGTCGCATGCGGCCGGCGACCGCATCATGTTCGCTCGTGGCGCCATCGCCGCCGCGCTCTGGGTGGCGGGGCGCCAACCCGGCGAATACGACATGCGCGACGTTCTCGGTTTTGGCGCTTCGTGACCAGCAGCCACAACCGATTCCATTTCAACGGCCGCTAAAACGACTGAAAGCCAGCTGAAAGCTTGGGCGTGCCATGAAGTCATTGCGGCGTTCGCCGTGTGACCGGTGCGGGAGCGGCCGGTAAGGAGGAATGCGGCGCAGCCTAAAGGCGCACCGCCCAAGTGGAGGAAGTTTCGTGACCGGTTTCATCTCGAAGTGCGCCCTGCGCACAGCGGCGCTAACCCTTGCCATCGCGGCCACAGGCGCCACGGTGGCTTCGGCTGCCGACAAGATCACCATCATCGTCGGCGGCATGGAAAAGCAGATCTATCTGCCTGCCGTGCTCACCCAGCAGCTCGGCTACTTCAAGGACCAAGGGCTCGATGTCGAACTGCTCAACTCGCGCGCCGGGGTCGAGGCCGAAAATGAACTGCTGGCCGGTGCCGTCCAGGGCGTTGTCGGCTTCTACGATCACACCGTCGACCTGCAATCGAAGGGCAAATACATCCAGTCGATCGTCCAGTTCAGCCAGGCGCCTGGCGAGGTCGAGCTGGTCTCCGCCAAGCACCCGGAGATCAAGTCGCCCGCCGACTTCAAGGGCGCCACGCTCGGCGTCACCGGTCTCGGCTCCTCGACCGATTTCCTGACCCAGTATCTTGCCGTGCGCGGCGGCCTGAAGCCCGGCGACTACACGCTGCTGCCGGTCGGCGCCGGCAACACCTTCATCGCCGCCGTCAAGCAGGACCAGATCCAGGCCGGCATGACCACCGAGCCGACCATCGCCAAACTGCTCAAGACCGGCGAGGCAAGCATCCTGGTCGACATGCGCACGCCCGAAAAGACCAAGGAAGCGCTGGGCGGCGACTATCCGGCAGCGTCTTTTTATGTCCAGTCCTCCTGGCTGGAAGGCCACAAGGACGAGGCGCAGAAGCTCGCCAACGCCTTCGTCAAGACGATGAAATTCATCGCCACGCATTCGGCCGAAGAGATCGTCGACAAGATGCCGAAGGATTATTATGCCGGCAACCGCGACCTCTACGTGCAGGGGCTGGCCGGCGGCAAGGCGATGTTCACGCCGGATGGCCGCATGCCGGCCGATGGCCCGCCGACCGTGCTCAAGGTTCTCTCGACATTCTCGAAGAGCCTGCAAGGCAAGCAGATCGACCTGTCGAAGACCTATACGACGGAATTCGTCGACGCCGCCAAATAGCGGCGCCAGCCTGCCACTCATTGAATAACAAGGGTTTGCGCCGGCTGCTTGAATCAAGACGGCAGCGGCGCAGCCTCCCCGAACATGCAAGATGTCCGTGGCACTGCCGCGGGCTCCCTTGCCCCATTGCGACAGGAGTGCGCCATGCAAGTGCAACCCATGGCGGCCGAGAAGCTGTCTCAGGCCGCGCCACAAGCCGACGCCGCGATCGCCATCGATGATGTGACCTTGCGTTTCGTCACGCCCGACGGGCACATGATGACGGCGATCCGCGATTTCACGATGACCGTGGCGCGCGGCGAGTTCGCCTGCGTCGTCGGGCCGACCGGCTGCGGCAAGTCGACGACGCTCAACCTGGTCACCGGCCTGCTGCGACCGACGACCGGCAATGTCCGCGTCATGGGCAATCCGGTCACCGATATCAGCCGGGACATCGGCTTTGTCTTCCAGGCGGATGCGCTGTTTCCCTGGCGCAGTGTCATCGACAATGTCGCCGCCGGTCCACTCTATCGCGGCACGCCGAAGGCGCAGGCCTACGACCGCGCCCGCGACTGGATCGCCCGCGTCGGCCTCGGCCGCTTCGAAAAACACTATCCGCACCAGCTTTCGGGCGGCATGCGCAAGCGCGTCGCGTTGGCGCAGACCTTCATCAACCAGCCTAAGATCCTTTTGATGGACGAGCCGTTCAGCGCGCTCGACATGCAGACGCGCACCGCCATGCAGGACGAATTGCTGGGTCTGTGGTCGGAGCAGAAATCCTCGGTTGTCTTCGTCACCCACGACCTCGAGGAGGCGGTGGCGCTGGCCGACAAGGTCTATGTGCTCACCGCTGGGCCGGGCACGGTCAAGAGCGTCTACCGCATCGACCTGCCGCGCCCGCGCGTCATGGCCGACATCCGCTACGACCCGAACTTCGTCGAGATCGCCAAGGTGATCTGGAACGATCTGCGCGAGGAAGTGCAGCTCGGCCAGAGCCGGACCTTGCAGACCGGACATTGAGGAGAAACAGCATGACCGCAATCTCTCCGACCGCCAACCGGGCCGCCGTCCGCGATGCTTCCATCGCCGTTGCCGAAGCCCGGGCGAGGGCAAGGCTGCGCCGCCGCCATGCGCTTGTGATCTCCTTGCGCCTGGCGATCCTGGTCGTCTTCCTTGGCCTGTGGGAACTCGGCGCCGACTACAACATCATCGACCCGTTCTTCTTCGCCAGCCCGTCTGGCATCTGGCAGCAGATCTGGTCATGGATCACCGAAGGCACTTCGCAAGGCCCGCTCTGGCTGCAGATCTACGTGACGCTGGAGGAAACCTTCCTCGGCTTTGTCATCGGTGCCCTTGGCGGCATCGCCGCCGGCATCATCCTGGGCCGCAATCGGCTGTTGGCGGATGTCTTTTCGATCTACATCAAGATCGCCAATTCGGTGCCGCGCGTCGTGCTCGGCTCGGTGTTCATTATCGCGCTCGGCCTCGGCATGGCGTCCAAGGTGGCGCTTGCCGTGGTGATGGTGTTCTTCGTTGTTTTCGCTAACGCCTTCCAGGGCGTGCGCGAGGCCGACAGGGCAATGATCGCCAATGCCCAGATCCTTGGCGCCTCGCCGTTCCAGATCACCCGCACCGTCATCATTCCTTCGGCGATGAGCTGGATCCTCGCCAGCCTGCATGTCAGCTTCGGCTTCGCGCTGGTCGGCGCGGTGGTCGGCGAGTTCCTCGGCGCGAAGCAAGGCATGGGCTTGCTGATCTCGACCGCACAGGGCGCCTTCAACGCCAATGGCGTGTTCGCCGCGATGATCATCCTGGCTGTCATGGCGCTGGTGGTGGAGTTCATCATCACCCGCTTCGAGAACTATGTCGTCAAGTGGCGGCCGGCGCCGTTCAACGAGCAGGGAACGTGATCGGTCAGGCCAGGGGCAGCCGCACTTCGACCACCAGGCCGCCGGCAGCACCATCCCCGAGGGTGACGCGGCCGCCGGCGTTCTCGACGACCTCGCGCACGATGGCGAGCCCAAGCCCGCTGCCTTGCTCGCTCGAACCGGCGACGCGATAGAAGCGTTCGAACACATGCTCGCGTTCGTCCGCCGGGATGCCGGGTCCGTTGTCGGCGACGGTCAGCACGGCCTCGCCATCGAGGGCCGCCAGGCTGACCGTGACACGCCCCCCGACCGGGGAGTAACGCAGCGCGTTGTCGACGAGGTTGACGATCATCTCACGCAGCATGGTGCCGTCGCCGGTGACCGGCACGGGACCGGCCTCCTCGAGGCCGAGATCGATGTTGCGGGCGATCGCTGCCGGGGCCTGCGTTTCCAGCACGTGGCGGGCGGCTTCGGCCAGGTCGATGCGGTCGGCGCGCGGCCGCCGGCTGCCTGGCTCGGCGCGTGACAGGGTCAAGAGCTGTTCGGCCAGCCGTGCCAGTTTGCCGGAACTCGCCTGCAGCGCCACCAGCGCCTCATGGCGAGCATCGGCGGCACTTTCGCGAAGCGCATAGCTTGCCTGTGTGGAGAGCAGCGCCAGAGGCGTGCGCAGCTGGTGCGCCGCATTGGCGATGAAGCGGCGTTGCGCCGCCATCTGCGCCCGCACGCGCTCCATATAGGCGTTGAGCGCGTCGATCAGCGGGCGAATCTCGCTTTGCGCACCGGGCACTTCGACGGGATCGAGGTCGCTGCGGTTTGGCGAGCGTACCGCATCGCGAAGACGGATCAACGGCGCCAGGCCGCGACGCAAGCCGAGCAGCACGAACACGCCGGCAATCGCCACCAGCGCCAGTTGCTGGGCAAAGGCGCTGAACCAAAGCCGTTTGACCATGGCGTCATGGCCGGCAAGGGTAACGCCCACGGTGACCGTTATCGGCGAGTCGTTGCCGGCGCCGATCACCGCATGGCCAAGGGTCAGGAGTCGCAATTGATGATCGCGATAGGGGGCCTCGACGCTGGCATGCCGCGGCGCTTCGGGCAGGTCGGGGTATCCGGTCAGCAGCCGCCCGGCGGCTGTCTCGACGCGATAATAGACGCTGTCGCGGTCGCCGGTGTCGAACATCTCGATCGCCGCCGGCGGCACCGTGGCATCGAGCACGCCGTCGACCATGGCGACCTGCTCGGCTATCGCCCGCGCCGAGCCGACCAGCATCCGGTCGGTCACCAGGTCCGCGGTCGCCAGTGCGTTGCGCTGGCTGGTCCACAGGTTGATGGTCGCGAGCCCGGCAAGCGGCAGCACCACCCATGCCAGCAATTGCAGGCGGAGGCTGTTGATCCTCATGGCGCCAGGGTCGTCACGGCGCCAAATCGTCTTGGCGCAAGAGGTAGCCGAGACCACGCAAGGTGGCGATCTGGACCCGCGACCCTTCGAGCTTCTTGCGCACGCGGTGCACGTAGATTTCGATGGCGCTGGGATCGGCGTCGGTCTCGAAATCGTAGATCGCGGCCGACAATGCCGCCTTGCTCACGGTGCGCCCGGCCTTGACCATCAACTGTTCCAGCACTGCGTGTTCGCGCGGTGTCAGCGCCAGCGTTTCGCCCGCGAGCGAAAACAGCCTTGTGTTGGTGTCGAAGACGAGGTCGCCGCAGGTGATCATCGGCGCGGTGCGGTCATTGGCGCGGCGCAACTGCACGCGGATACGTGCCTCGAGTTCCTCGATCTGGAAAGGCTTGGCCAGATAGTCGTCCGCGCCTTCGTTGAGGCCTTTGACGCGGCCGTCGAGGCTGGCATTTGCGGTGAGCACGATCACCGGCACCCGGTTGCCGCGCGCCCGCAGCATGCGCAGCACCTCCATTCCGCCCATGCGCGGCAGCGCGAGGTCGAGGATGATGAGCGCATGGTCGCCGGCCGCCAGCGCATGCTCGACATCCTCGCCGTCATGCACGATGTCGACGACATAATGCGCCTGGCGCAGGGTCTTGCCCAGCCAGTCCGCCAGTTCGTGGTTGTCCTCGACAAGCAGCAATCGCATGTCTGTTACTGTTCCTGCGTCCGTCTTTTCTCGGTCTCGGCGGCTGCCCTGAGCTCGAACGGCCGCCGCATCCGACAATCAGACCTGAAATGAGCGATAGTCTCGATCTCGACGCAAGGCAAATGCGGGCAGGTGGCCGGCGGCGAAAGGTTTTACGCAGGCTCGATCCATCCATTTCCGCATCCACTTCCCCATTGAATCGAACCGAACGGTTCGGTTCTGATTGACGGATTGTATTGCAAACGGTGAACAATAGCTCGCGAACTGGTGTCGCTTTCGTCGAAGGCGAAAACTTAAGCTGCTGAAAAAATTGAAGAAATAAAGTCGCATTGGCTGCGGTGCAATATGCATTGTTCATAATATAACGGAAGACTGTAAAACCGACCCGACTGGCAATCAAAAAAGGCACTCCCTACTTCGGGGTGGTCCGAGCGACGCGAAATTTCTCCCAAGGACACGCCGCTAGACCGGACAGGACTAGCAAACTGGAGTAACCAAAATGACCAAGATCGCTCTTACCGCCGCCGCCATCCTCGTTGCCACGGGCACCGCTTTCGCCGGCAGCGACAATTATGGCTCCAACAATGCCAACCAGCCGGTCGCCACCCAGTCGACTTCCAACGTCGACACGCTCCGCACCGGTTCGATTCTGAAGATCGACAAGACGCAGGCCGACGCCAATGCGAAGGTTCCTGCCCAGTCGGGCCAGGGCATCTGGGGCCGCTAGTAGCTTCAAACCCTGCATGACGACAAAGAGCGGTGGGCTTGGCCCGCCGCTCTTGTTTTTGTGCCCATGGCGCAGGCACTGACGGGCACCGTCTTGGGCCGTCGGTCTTCGCACTCGCCAGAAAAAAGCTTCCATCTCCAGGAATAAAACCCGGCGGCCTCGGGTCTTGTCCATAGAGCCGGATGATTTCAGGTCGAATGATTTGAAATCTGAATTCGCCTCTAAATCAAAGAGATAGAGCATGAGGGCGTCCGAAAGCTGCTTCACATTTTCGGCATCAATGCTCTAGCGGAACCGTCCTCCCAAGACGCCGCCCAACGGATGAAACAGGAGATTGAAATGAACAGGATCGCTCTCGCTACCGCCGCCATTTTCGTTATGGTCGGCGCTGCCTTTGCCGGCAGCGACCACTATAGCTCCGATGGTGCCAACCAGCCGGTTGCCTCGGTCGCCGGCGTCGATCACGCCGTTACCGGCGCGGTCAGGGACACGGATATGGCTGGGCACAAGGCAGCCGACACCAACATGAAACCCACTAAGGAATGGCCCGAACCCGGCCAGGGCATCTGGGGGAACTGATGTCCGTGGGCAGATATGCGGAGGGTTCGCCTCGCCCTTCCTGCCAACATCAGCTTACTGGCTCAGATCCCTCGGCCGCAGGAAATGCGTCAGCCGCGCGGACGTCAGGCCGAACCAGTCGCCGTCGAAGACAAAGCGTGCAAGGGCTGCCGTTGGGAACTTTTCCTCGAGCCGCTTGCGCGCTTTCGCTTCCGATCCTGAACCGGCAAGTTGTTTCGCAAGATCCTCCAGGCCCGGATTGTGGCCGGCCACCAGGAGGCAACCGTCCGACGGGTCGGCCAGGCGAATCTGGCTCAGAATATCCGCCGCCGAAGCATCATAGAGCGCCTCGGCAAACACGGATCGAGGATGCATGGGCAACTCCGCCGCCACCAGCCGCCAGGTATCGCGTGTGCGCAGCGCCGGCGACACCAGCGCCAGATCCGGCAGCCAGGCATGCGCTGCAAGCTCACGCCCGATCAGCGGCGCCGTCTTCAGCCCGCGCTCGGCGAGCGGCCGGTTGAAATCGTCGAGACCAGGGTCGTCTCGGCTCGATTTTGCGTGACGAAGGAGAAGCAACTGTCTCATCGCCACCTCCTCAACTCAAGGCGTAATGCGCGCCAGGTGCTCCAGATCGGCTTCTTCGCGCAGCGGGTCGGGCGCCATCACCACCGACGTGCCGTTGTCGGCATCGTCGGCAAAATGGGCAAGCACGGTGCGGCCGGCCTCCATGCGCGCCTTGCCTTCGGCGACCAGTCCCAGCGCCAGCGCATAGAGCCGGTGCTCGGCTTTCAGCACCCGGGCGGCCAGCGTGTCGGCATTGTCGCCGACCATCACCGGCACGGCCGCCTGCGCGATGATCGGGCCGTCATCCATTTCGGTCGTGACGAAATGCACCGTGCAGCCGTGGATGCGTATGCCGGCGGCAAGTGCGCGCGCATGCGTATCAAGCCCCTTGAAGGCGGGCAGCAGGGCAGGGTGGATGTTGATCATGCGGCCCTGCCATTTCTGCACGAAGCCGGGGGTGAGGATGCGCATATAGCCGGCCAGCGCCACGATATCGGCGTTGAAGGCCGTGAGTGCGGCGTCGATCGCGGCGTCATGCGCCTGCTTGCTGCCATGGTCGGCACGGGAAATGACCCGGGTGGCGATACCGCGTGCTTTGGCGATGCCGAGGCCGGCGGCATCCGCCTTGTCGGAGATGACGCCGACGATCTCCGCCGGGAAGGCCGGATCGCTGGCAGCAGCGATCAGCGCGGTCATGTTCGATCCACGTCCCGAGATCAGGACGACGGTGCGTTTCTTCTGCATATTCATAGGCCGATCGAGCCCCGATAGATGACGCCGGCGTCGCGGCGCGGCACGATGCGGCCGATCGGCGTCACCGTCTCGCCGGCTTCCTGCAGCACGGCGGCGACCTGCGCCGCCTGGCCGGAGGCGACCGCCAGGATCATGCCGATGCCGCAATTGAAGGTGCGCATCATCTCTTCCGGCGCAACGCCGCCGATCTTGGCCAGCCAGGAGAACACCGCGGGCACGTCGATCGCCTCGAGGTCGAGTTCGGCCGAAAAGTCCTTGGGCAGCACGCGCGGAATGTTTTCCGGGAAGCCGCCGCCGGTGATGTGGGCCAGCGCCTTGATGCCATGCGTGTTGCGGATCGCCTTGAGGATCGACTTGACGTAGATGCGGGTCGGTTCGAGCAGCGCCTCGGCCAGCGTCACCTCGTCGTTGAATGGCGCCGGATCGCTCCAGGCGAGGCCGCTGACACCGACGATGCGGCGCACCAGCGAAAACCCGTTCGAATGCAGGCCCGAGGAGGCAAGACCCAACAGCACGTCACCTTCGACGATATCGTCGGTCGGCAGCAACTGGCCGCGTTCGGCCGCGCCCACCGCAAAGCCGGCAAGGTCGTAGTCGTTGCCGTGGTACATGCCGGGCATTTCCGCGGTCTCGCCGCCGATCAGCGCGCACCCGGCCTGGCGGCAGCCCAGGGCGATGCCGCCGACGATCGCCGCACCCTGGTCGGGGTCGAGTTTGCCGGTGGCGAAATAGTCGAGGAAGAACAGCGGCTCGGCACCTTGCACGACGATGTCGTTGACGCACATGGCGACGAGGTCGATGCCGATCGTGTCGTGTTTGCCGGCTTCGATGGCGATCTTGAGCTTGGTTCCAACGCCGTCATTGGCGGCGACCAGCACCGGATCGGTGAAGCCCGCCGCCTTGAGGTCGAACAGGCCGCCGAACCCGCCGATCTCGCCATCGGCGCCCGGCCGGCGCGTCGCGCGCACCAGCGGCTTGATCTTCTCGACCATCAGATTGCCGGCATCGATATCGACACCGGCCTCGGCATAAGTGAGCCCGTTCCTGCGCTTGCCCGTTTTGTCCTGGCCCGTTTCGCGCTTGCTCATCGCAATTTCCCTGTTTGCGGGCTCTTCGCATGAATGGTTTCGGGGGGCAAGGATAACGGCGGCGGAGGCGCGGTTCAAAGTGACAAAATCGTGGACAGCGGACCCCCACCGGCCAGTCCGCGCGGCAAAGGGGATTGGCGGTTCTCCCTTGCACCCCGCTTTCGTCTCCATCATCTATCAGCAAGCAAACTGGCAGGCACGCATTTTGACGATCCCCAACCTGATCACCAGCCTGCGGCTTCTCCTGGTGCCTGCCGTGGTGCTGGCCATGCTGCAGGAGCGCTGGGACTGGGCCTTCGTCGGTTTCGTCGTCGCCGGCGTCTCCGACGGTGTCGACGGCTTCATCGCCCGCCGTTTCAACCAGCCGTCCAGGCTCGGCGTCTATCTCGATCCGATTGCCGACAAGCTGCTTTTGGTTTCGGTGTTCATCGTCATGGGCTTCATCGGACAGTTGCCGCTATGGCTGGTCGTCACCATGGTGGCGCGCGATGCGCTGATCGTTTGCGCGGTTCTGTTGTCTTCCGTCATGGCCCAGCCGGTCGAGATGAAGCCGCTGTTCGTCTCGAAGGCCAACACCGCCATCCAGATCGTCCTGGCGGCGGTCGTGCTGGGCGAGCTGGCTCTTGCCGTGCGACTCGACCCTTTGCGGCCGGCCCTCATATTGCTGTCCGGGGTCTTGACCGTGGCTTCGGCCGCGGCCTATCTCGTGGCTTGGCTGAGGCATATGAGCGGCTATGGCGAAAGCTCCAAACCGGACACCTGACCAAGGATCCATCGAAGCGGCCGCTGAGGCTGCGGCGGCAGGCGAAACTGCGTCTCTGGCGTTCCGCCGGCAGATATTCTTCTGGCTGGCCGGATTGGCGGTGCTTGCGCTGTTCCTCTATGTCTTCAGCGACATACTGCTGCCCTTCGTCGCCGGCATGGTGCTTGCCTATTTTCTCGATCCGGTCGCCGACCGGCTGCAGCGGCTTGGCCTGTCGCGCTTCATGGCGACGGTGGTCATCCTCATCACCTTCCTGATCGTGCTGGTGCTGGCATTCGTCATTCTGATACCGGTGCTGGCGACGCAGATGGCCGACTTCGCCGGCAAACTGCCGGAGTACCTGACCCGGCTGCAGAGCCTGATCACGTCGTTCGACCCGAAATGGCTGGAAGAGAAATTCGGCGTCAACGCCAATGGCTTGCGCGACGGGCTGAATTCGCTGCTGACTTCCGGCTTTGGCCTGATCACCACCGTGTTCACCTCGCTGTGGACTTCCGGCATGGCGCTGGTCTCGGTGGTCAGCCTGTTCGTGGTGACGCCGGTGGTTGCCTTCTACATGCTGCTCGACTGGGACCGCATGGTCGCGGTCATCGACAGCTGGGTGCCGCGCGACAACGTCGCCACGGTGCGCGCCATCGCGCGCGACATCAACACCGCCACCGCCGGCTTCGTGCGTGGCCAGGGCACGCTCTGCCTGGTGCTTGGCGCCATGTACGCCACCGGCCTGACGCTGACCGGCTTGAATTTCGCCATCCTCATCGGCCTCTTCGCCGGGCTGATCTCCTTCATTCCCTATGTCGGTTCACTGACCGGCCTGGTGCTGGCCGTCGGCGTTGCCTTCGTCCAATTCTGGCCGGACTGGACCATGATCGTCGCCGTCGCCGTGGTGTTCTTCATCGGCCAGTTCATCGAAGGCAACATCCTGCAGCCCCGGCTGGTCGGCAAAAGCGTCGGCCTGCATCCGGTATGGCTGATGTTCGCGCTGTTTGCCTTCGGCGCGCTGTTCGGTTTCGTGGGCCTGCTGATCGCCGTGCCGGCTTCGGCGGCCGTCGCCGTGCTGGTGCGCTTTGCCATTGCCCGCTATCTCGAATCGCCGCTCTACAAGGGCCATGCGAAAGAGCCCGTGCCGCCGCTGCCCGCCGATCGTGGCGGCGGCCG